>JAISIJ010000059.1 GCA_031262245.1 Oscillospiraceae bacterium
GTTATTTATTTTGCTCCTGTAAAAATTATACATTAAAAATTTTACTTTCCTACATAATACCTATACTATTATTATACTCATTTTTTTGAAAAAGTCAAGTGTTTTTTTGATTTTGTCAGATTTTTATTGCAAAAAGAGAAGTCCTCTTCATTGGAAGACTTCTCTTTATATCTAACACTACATATTGTGTTTTGATTTAATTTATTACCCACAAATACCGTTCTAATTTGTTACAACCGTATGTACCGTACTTTTGCTTATTCCGAATTTAGCGGCAGTTGCCCGGACGGTAGCCTTGTTATTAACAATGTATTCTCCGAGTTCTGCCGCTCTTTCGTTAGGCATTGCTTTCAATGCAATCAACTCCGTCAGGCAAGTTTTGGGTTACATTGAAAGTATATGCTGTTGTTTCGAGAAATAGTATAATTTTGAGGAGAGATATTTTTAGTTGTTGTTAAGGGTGCATTATATACACAGCGTTTCCGCCGTGTTATTTTATAAAATTTACTCTTGCGTTGGTTCATTTCAGGATTATAAATTTCTTTAACAAAATAATCTAAAGTGAAAGTATTTTTTTAAAAGTTTTCCTTTTTATTTCCGGTATGAAGTTTTTTGGTTATGTGCGACAGTTTGAAATTACCGGTTTTAAGCTAAGCAAAAAGGGTTATATAGTAACTTCTCGATTTCGAGTGTAATTGCAACTAAAAATACCTTGCTTCTTTACGTTCTCTTAGTATTGGCTCTGACGGTCCAAATAATTCGTCATTTATCTCTTTTTCTAAATCATTATCATCAAGCGTTTGATAGAATTCTTCAAATGCAGCCATTGCTCGCCCCTGTGTTCCGACTGTGGTTCCTGCTTTTTGATTTCTTGTTTCAATAGAATTAATCAATTGCGTAATTGCACCTCTTAACTTTATGATATTAGTTATATCATCCGGTGCGATTGCAGGATTTGCTATTAAAGTGTCACAACTGTTACTCGCAACTCTCAGTGCAACGGTAGTACAGTTGTCAATTCCGCCTCCAAAAAAATCAGTTCCGGTTTCCGGCTTATAACAATAAACACCTTCATCTAAAGCTGCTCCTGCGGCATCCATTGCAATATTCCAAAGTGCTTGAGTTGCCGGGGTAACCTTAGCCAAAAGTTGTTCTGATACTACATCCTCTACTATTGGCTGTTCTTCATCGTGATAAGAGCCTTTAACGCTTACCCAACTACGAAACATCCCTACTAAAAGCTTTCTTCCTATTCCATTGGGTGAAAAACCTTTTCCGTGTTGCAAACGCATAGGATTATCTACTTTTCCACCCAACTTTCCTGATATAATGCTTGAATGTCCTGCTATTTTATCAGTAAGAGCAGAATATCCTCTGCCATCTCCAAGAACACTTTTTATCATTCCGCTGCTGGGCATTAAATTTATACCTATCACAGCAGTTTGGTCGGCATTTATTGCCGTAGTAATTATTTTTTTATTAAGTTGTGCTACATCTTCAATCATCTGCATCGGTGAGTAATTTTCCGAACATAACTGAACAAGATTTTCGTTATCTTCCGATTTATCTGAATATACTGTATGCTGTATGGCTTTTCCGATTTCGGTTGCTTTGTTTTCAAGTACAGTTGAATCATTTACGGGAACACCGTTTACTTTTAAAGTGGGTGCAACTTCTCCGCGAGCTTGTTGTACAACGTGACCCAGCTCGTGGGGCAGATGTTTCTCCTGCCCCGGGGCTACATATACATCACTTCCTCTTGTATATGCCAATGCCGATAACTGTGCGGGTTTATCGGAATTATAATGCACTTTTACATTATCAAAATTCATTGAAGACATTTTTTCAAGGTTACTTTTCATATTACCGGGGATTCCGGTAACAATTTCAGACGAATTTGCATTATTATTTTCCGAAAAAGAATTTATCGAAGAATTAATTTGTTTTTGATTAACTTTTCGCTGAACAGCATCGATGCTTTTTTGTTGAGATGAATGTACTATTTTTGAAGTATTTTCCGATTTATTTTCTTTTTTATATTCAAACATAAAAGTCTCCTATTTCAAAAAAGTATTTATACCTAAGTAAGAATGTCTGTCAAGTGCTGTTTCTTCTTTAAGTATGATAAATTTCAAATTCATATGTGCCGGTTTTATTTTCATAATTAAATTATAAAGATTTTTATAAAATATTTTATCTGCTTTAAAATTTATAAGTACGGTAAAAGTGTATGGGTCATCGCTGAAAAGATTTTTATAAAGTTCTGATAATTCAGGATTTTTCAACTCATTTTTTATATTGTTGAATTCGATAATTTTATAGTGAGAATCTGTGTATTTGTTTATAATTTCAGAAATTATCCCATATGTTCCGGATAAATTATTTATTCTTCGGAAATTGTTTACCCACCATCGAAAATAATCATCACCGAAACTTTCGGAATAATCTTCACCCAACCATTTGGAAAGGGCTTTAACCGTTTCAAAATCAGCTGTTTTGCAATTAAAATTGCGGTTCATATTGTCAATTTTATATTCCGTATCGGAATATATTTTACTGAAAATATATAAAAATCTTGAAAGAAAATCATTGTTTGCGGAGTATACTTCCGGCAGAAAATCCGTCCAAAGCAGTACTTTAAGATTTATTTTTATTTTCGTGATTTTTGCATTGCCTGTACAGTTTATTTTCAATTTTAAAAATCTACCCCTGAATTTGTTTACAAAAAATTCTGTGGGATTAACAACAGTTAAAACAGACGGACTCTCGGCGATATCACTTATGGAAACGTCAATAGTTATTGATGTATTATATGGTGTATCCGAAAAAACTTCAATGCTGTGCCAAGATTGCCCTTTATTTTTTGTATCTATTAACTGCTCAAAATCGGAGTGGATTATAATGTATTGATTTTTTCTCAATTTTGCAATATCCTCCTCGAAAATATTCCTTACAGATGTACAACATCAACTTTGATTTTTTCGGCATAAGCAAGAGCATTTGCAGGCAATTTTATAATATAATCAGCGTCTTTTGCAGAAACGGAAACTTTTTCTGTCAATAAAACAAATTTTAATTTTCCTATTATATTTTCAATTTCGGGCTGAGATACAACCGCACCGAATTTTTGCTCGGATTCAAAATGCTTTTTAATTATTTTGTAGATTTTATTTTTAACAGCCGCAGTATTCGTATCCGAAGTCACAACAGTACAATACACCGAAATGCCGACATAAACCGGCGGGATAATATTTAAACTTGTGCCAATCATACGCCTTGATTCGAGAAAATTCATAATGTTTTCGCAATATCGTTGCGGCAAATGTTCTTTTTTTGATGATTTTACAATTATCGTAACCGAGTTTTCCTCGTATAAATCAGTATAATTCGACAGTTCACTTGTTTCAACAACACAGCAGTCTTCAATTATAAGTCCGGGTGTATTCATAACGGCTTGTTCATAATCTTGTTTTGTTACAAGCGTTTTAGGCATATTTTTTTCTTGTTTTAAATATTCGGATTGTATCTCGGAAATATCGGTATTGCAATTCTGTCCGCCGACTATTTGATAAGGATTGAAAACAGATATATTCTCATCTTGAAAATTTAAGGTTCGTGAATGTATATTACCGTTTTTTCCTAACGTTTCTGTCGCTGAAACAATTATAATATTGCCGCAGGGAGCTTTACCGAAATCACCGTCACCGAAAGAAATTATACCTTTTTCTGCATCAAATTCAAAATGATACGAATCAAATTCCGATAAATTCAGATTTTCTGTTAAATGCCATTCGTTGTAAACGCCGTTGTTTTCAACCATTATGGAAAAATTGTCACCTATAATATTTTTGTTTTTAAGGTGAATTTTTAAATCCGATAATCCGATTGCATTTTCATAACACAAAAAATCACGAAAATCATAATCATAAAAAACGATACGTATATCACCGTAAGTATCGAATTTCAGTTCAACTTCACAATCTCGTTTATATACCGTAAAATCACTTGTTTTAAGTTTTTCAAAACAATTTTCGCCTGTTTTTTTATATGCCTGAATGTTGCCGTTTAATGCAAGATATATCTCTGCAATTACCGTAGGATTATCCGCCGTAGCAATTGTATCAATATATTCACAAAGTGTTTTTCTTTGTACAACTTCAACTGTGTTAATGTATATTCTGTTTAAAACAGGGGGTATGTCAAATTCGCCGTCGCAGATTTTAAAACAGATAATATCGGAAGACTTTTTAAGACGAAATTTTATAATGCCGCTTTTGATAAATCCGAAAGTATCGTCGCTTATAATTTCAGCTTTAAAATATTCATTTGAAATTTCGGAGTATAACTCGAAATTAACCAGCGGAATAAAATTTTTTGATACATAATTGCGGCGAAATTTATTTGCGTGGTGAAATGAAAAGTATAAAGAAATAATCTTATTCTCCGGTATTATTCCGCTGAATTTTATACTGAAATTATCATTTTCGCCGGAATTGCCGAATAAGTAAACACGAGTATTAGTATGTGACTGATATTTATAGTATTCGTCAACTCCGAAAAGACTTTCGATTTTTTCCGGTACTAAAAATGCAGTATCGACAACTTCAAAACATATTGTGTCGGAAAAAAATCTTGATTTTTTCGGTAACACGGTTTCTTTTTTTACCGTTGTGGCAATTAACCCCTTTGCACATTTCTTTTTCAAAGGGGTAATGTTAAGCAATTTTAAAAATTCGAAATATATTTTTTCACTCGTCTGATTAAGATGAAATTGCTGAATTTCCGTAAAAAACGCGAACAATTCCAATAACGTTATTCCGGGGTCACTTTCATTGAAATTTGTCCATTCATTTGTGAGTGACGGTATATTTTTTACAGCTCTTTGTACAATTTCCGCATAAGTTAAGTCGTCAAGATTTATTTCAGGCAGCATTTTATTCTCAATTATACTAATTCGCAATTAAAAACATTGTAAAGTTGCGAGGGATTTTTTTGACTGACAAGGCAGAGGACGCCGCCTTACCTTTCGGTAAGGCAAGGACGATAACGCAGTCAGGCGAAAAAATAACCGCAAATTTATAATCGTTTTTAACGAGAATTAGTATTATTATCACTTGTAGTATGAAGAATTTTAATACTGCATTTATCGGAAAAAACCGCAACTGAATTATCCGATATATCGTGATAATTAATTTCCTCATTATTTTGATAGAATTTAATGTGAAAGTCTTTTAAAGCAATTACATTTTTCACATTTTTAACAATACTTATAATCTGATTTTCGTTAGGCAAAACGCCTATGCTCCAACCTTTACCGTCAAAATTACCATATACGGGATTTATAAATTCTTTTATTGCATTTAAAATACTTTCTTTTATATCGAAATCCGAAAAATTATAATCCGAAATGATATCGGCTTGAATATGGTATTCCGTAAAAATCGGCGGTAAAACATTTATTTTTATACCCAAAGGCATTTTTTCTTTCAGAAAAGTCATCAAGCTGTTTTTTATAGATTCAAAGTATTCGGGTGTAAATTCTTCAATCAGTATAAATATCGTTATATTGTTACTCGCATTTATTATCTTTGTTTTGCAGATGTTTTTCTCAAAATTTTTTATAAGCAAATTATAATCTTCCGCAACAACACATCTGTCTTTATGCTTTAATTGTGCGGAAATTCTTTTAACAGCCTCTTCGGTATTTTCGCAGTCGTTTCCGCCGAACATTGCAAAGTGATTGAAAGCCTGTACAGCCGTACCGAAACTTTTATCAACGCTTATTTTGGAATTTTTAGGAATATTTCCGGATTTTCCGACATTATATCCGTCTGTATACTCATCTGTTGAATTTTTACTGTTTGAATTTATTACTTTAAAAGTATTTATATAAATATTTGAAATAATAGGAATATCAAATTTATCGGAATTTCGGTTGCATTTTTCTGCACGCAACCAAAACATATCATTACCGAACAAATGTTTTCGGCAGATATTCACGGCACTGTTTATTATAAACAGTCCTGATTTTGTAAGATTTTTTGTATTATCAATGCAGTTAAGTGCTTCCCAACCAATATCGGAGTAATATTCCCATTTAAAAGT
>JAISIJ010000066.1 GCA_031262245.1 Oscillospiraceae bacterium
GCAATATACACAAAACTCCCCGACAATGACAAATTACCCGTAACAACTTTTTCAGAATTTTCTCTCTCAACTTGCCCCGACGAATACAAAGAACCCTATCAGCAAACAAGAAACCTCCAATGGTCGAATAAAACCATATCTTCGCTCTATACTCCCGGGTCTGTTTTCAAAGTATTTACAGGTGCAGTTGCTCTTGATACCAATTCAATCACCATTCACAGCGTATTTAACTGCGGCGGCAGTATAGATGTTGCCGGAACAACCCTTAAATGCCACTCATTCCACCAAAGTAGCCAAGATTTTGTAACCGCTCTTACAAACTCCTGCAACCCCGCATTTGTTCAGATTGGTCAAAAAATCGGCGGAGATGATTTTGTTAAATATCTCAGAATGTTTAATATTATCAACGGTTCAACAACAGGTGTTGACCTTGCAGGTGAAGCTCAATCTATCACAATAACCGAAAATACCGCCGACCTCCACACAACAGGTCTTGCCTCTTCCGCTTTCGGTCAAACAAGTAAGTTCTCTCTTCTTGAAATGATGTCAATGTGTTCAACGGTTGTCAACGGCGGTAACGTTGTTGTTCCCCACGTTGTTGACAGAGTAGTGGGAGAAGGCAACGAGATAATATATGAATATCCCACAACCTCTGTCCGTCAAGCTATCTCAACACAGGCTTCACAGGCTATGGCACAAGCTTTAAAAGATGTTGCAACTAATAACGGCACAAAAAATGCTTATATCAGAGGTTATGAAATAGGCGGTAAATCGGGTACTTCTCAAAAAAATGACGAGTACAGAGTAGGTAAAAATTTCAACGGTTTACCCACAGAAGTTTCCCGTGACGAATATGTTGCGTCATATTTCTGCTTTGCTCCCGCTGACGACCCCGAATACGCCTTAATAGTTATGGCAGACCAGCCTAATCAGGATATAGGATATTACGGCAGTGCCATTGCCGTTCCCTGTGCTAAAAGTATCTTTATGGAAACACTCCCATATTTGGGACTATACCCCGACTACGGTACTGAAAACAATGAAGATTTTGATGTTACTATGCCTTTAGTTACCAATCAATCAACAGAAAATGCCGTTGCAACCCTTGAGGACTTAGAATTAAAAGTTGAAGTATCGGGAACAGGTGAAACTGTTTTAAAACAAATGCCCGAATTCGGCGATAAAGTCCCCAAAGGCGGCAAAGTTATACTCTATACCGATAATCTCAACCCCCAATATGTTCAAGTCCCCGATGTTACAAGCTCGCCCCTGCAAACAGTTACTCTTGTAAACGCAAATGCCCTTCTTACAGGTGCGGAATTAAACTATGTACTTTCCGCCGCCTCGGGTGAAGACGATGCCGCAAAAGTAATTTCTCAATCTATTCCGGCAGGAACGTATGTCGAAAAATATTCCGTTGTTGAAATCACTGCGGTTATAGAACAGGCAGACGGTTGATTTTTTGATTAAAACAATAAAAAATTACAATACTATTAAACAAAACTATTCAAGGGGTTAATTATGATTTTATCAGGCAGAGAAATAACGGGATTAACCGACGATAGCAGAAAAGTTAAACCGGGATTTATGTTTGTTTGTATCAAGGGTAATAGATTTGACGGGCATAATGCCGCAAAACAGGCTTTAGAACAAGGTGCGGAAGTTATAGTCTGTGAAAGAGATTTAGGTTTGGAAGATAAACAGATTATCGTTGAAGATACAAGAATTGCCTATGGTGAGCTTTGTGCGGAATATTTCGGGAATCCGCACAAGAAAATGAAATTTATCGGCATTACAGGCACAAACGGCAAAACTACAGAAACAAATATTGTAAAATACTGTTTAACTGCCTGTAATAAAAAAACAGGGCTTATCGGTACTATTCAAAATGAAATAGGTGATAAAATCATTCATACAGATAATACCACCCCTTTTTGTTATGAATTATTTGAGTTGCTTGCAAAAATGGCAGAAGAAAATTGTGAATACGTTGTTATGGAAGTCAGTAGTTTCGGACTTGAACAAAAGCGTATAGGTCCCATTCACTTTGATATTGCGGTATTTACCAACCTAACCCGTGACCACCTTGACGAGCATAAGACAATGGAAAACTATTATCTTGCAAAAAAACAACTCTTTGAGATATGCGATACCGCTGTTATCAATATTGATGACGAATACGGAAAAAGACTTTACAACGAGATTAACTGCAATAAAAAAACATTTTCAATAAAAGAAAAAGCGGATTATTATTCCTATGACATAAAACTACACAGTAATCACTCGGAGTTTTGGTATAATTACTCTTTGGATAATGAGATAAAATCACAATTTTTGCAGACAAAACTTATAGGTATGTTTAATATTTCTAATATTACCGCCTGTTTGAGTGTTTGTGAATATTTAGGGCTTGATGTATTTAAAGATATTGAAATGTACTCAGGCACAAAAGGCAGATGTGAAGTTATTCCCACAAACAGAGATTTCACCGTTATTCGTGACTATGCCCATACCCCCGATGCTTTGGAAAATATCCTCAAGACATTAAAAGAATGTTCAAAAGGGAAAATAATATGCTTAGTTGGTTGCGGCGGCAACAGAGATAAAACAAAACGCCCTCTTATGGGTGCGGTTGCAAGTGAATATGCGGATATTTTAGTTATAACCTCCGATAATCCCCGTGACGAAAACCCCGAAGATATTATAGACGATATTATCAAAGGTGTTAAATCCGAAAAAACTTTTGAACGTATCACAGACAGGCTTGAAGCAATAAAATATGCTTTGGATATTGCAGGCAAAGGCGATGTGATACTTCTTGCGGGGAAAGGTCACGAAGATTATCAAATTTTTGAAAACAACAGGCATATACATTTTGACGAGAGAGAGATTGTAATCGACTTAACAAAATAAATAAGGTGGTGAAAGGTTTACTTTGTTGACAACAAAGTATTACCCTGATTTTGTCTTTTTGGAATATTATTATCATAGCGGCTTTGGTTTCTTTTTCCGTTTCTGCCCTTTTGGGATTTGTATTAATCCCTTTACTTAAAAGGATACATTTCGGTCAAACTATTTTGGATATAGGTCCCACTTGGCATAAATCAAAGCAAGGCACACCCATTATGGGGGGATTTATGTTTATAATCGGCAGTACTCTTGCTTTTTGCTTAGGTTATGCACAATATAAACAATATCTCTTGGGGAGTTTAAGCGAAAATTCAAAGAATAATCTCTACAGGGTATTAATTTGTATGGTTTTTGCGGTACTCTGTGCCGCAATAGGTTTTGCAGATGATTACATTAAAGCTGTTAAAAAGCGGAATTTAGGCTTAAGAGCAAAACAAAAAATGCTTTTGCAGTTTATTATTTCCGCCGGGCTTTTAAAAACTTTATATGAATTGGGAGATAAATCAACTGTTCTCAATCTTATGTTTTTTAAAATAGATTTAAGTTGGTTTTATTATCCTATTATGTTGATTGTGATAATCTTTGTTACCAATGCCGTAAACCTTACAGACGGTGTTGACGGACTTTGCGGTTCTGTTACGGTTATAACAATGCTCGCTTTAGGGACAATCTGCAATATATATTCTATGCCTGAAGTTACTATTTACGCCACTTGTATTGCAGGTGGTTGTATGGGATTTTTACTCTGGAATTTGCACCCCGCAAGTGTATTTATGGGAGATACAGGCTCAATGTTCTTAGGCGGTGTATTCACCGCAATTGCATTAACAACCCATAATCACCTGTTTTTAATCCTTGTGGGGATAATATACATTTGCGAGGCATTATCCGTTGTTTTACAAGTAATAAGTTTTAAGCTTACAGGTAAACGTATCTTTAAAATGTCGCCCATTCACCACCATTTTGAAATGAGTAAATGGAGTGAATATAAGATAGTAATTGTATTCTCATTAATCTCAATGTTATTCGGTATTATGGCAGTATTACTTGCATTTAAAGACAAAAACCTATCATAAGGAAAAATTATGGATAAAAAAGAAAAATCCTCATTGACTTTGGGCAGACCCGATATAATCTTTATAATCCTTGTAATAAGCTTAACGGCTTTCGGGATATTTATGCTTATGTCTGCCTCTGCACCCAGAGCATATGCCAGAAATGACGAAACAGGGCTTTACTTTGTAAACCGTCAGTTGATTTATGTCGCTATCGGTGCGGCAACCGCTTTTCTGATAAGTTCTTTTAAAGGTACACGATTTATTATCTCAAGTACAATTTTCACTTGGTTTGTTTATCTTTTTACGGTTTTGGGGCTTGCTTTAACGCCGTTTATCGGTGCAACAGCCAATGATACCTCCCTTGTACGTTCAATTAATATAGGACCTGTTACCATTCAGTTCTCGGAAATTGCAAAATTCACCGTGCCTTTGATTTTAGCTTGGTGGATTGCAACATTCTATGATAAATTCACCTCAAAGAATATTATTGCAAATATGAAATATATCTTAGCACCTATTATTCTTGCGGCAATACCTATAGTATTAGTCCTTGTGGAAAAACATAAATCAGCAACACTTATTTTAGGTTGTATCTTCCTTGTGGTTTTATTTGTGGGAAATTTAAACGGAAAATTGGTACTGTTAGGCTTATTCGGCGCAATTCTTGCAGGTT
>JAISIJ010000413.1 GCA_031262245.1 Oscillospiraceae bacterium
CTGCTGCTACAGAACCTGTTGTTCCTTCTGACGGAGAAATTGTTGTTGATTCTGACGGAGAAATCGGCGGCAGTTATCAATTTGATGACGCTCCTACCCGAAATACAGTTACCGTGTAATGCGATAATTTCCTAAAAATAAAAAACACCCTTAGGGGTGTTTTTTTAATTTATGCTTGACATAGTTAAAAAAATGTTCTATAATGGTATGAGTAAAATTTATTGACATAACTTAACACTTTACTTTTTATGATTATGGGTGTATAATGAAATAAAAAAACAAGAGGAAAATATGAACCAAAAGAAAAAACTTTACTTAATGATAGGTGTTGTTGCGATAATTATTATTGCAATAATTATTGCCGTTTCGATGTTGATTAACAAAGATAAAATCAAAGAGGAAAATGTTCCTGTTGATAACGGTGAGCCTTATGCTTATTTTGAGGCGGGCGGAACAACGGCGAATATTGAGATAATCACAGACCCTAACGATTTGCCGAAATTGGACGACGGAATTTATGATTGGAGCGAGGTATATCCTTATGATGAGGACGGAAATTATATAGGAACAGAAACAAATGCAAACGGAGAAGTTATTACCGTTACGACTGCTTTAGGTGAAACTGTTTCGGGAGATGTTACCTCTGTCGCAAATGTGAACACTACTGTTACAGTAGTTACCAATGCGGTAAGCACAGAAACGGTTACGGATAGTGTATCGGATAATACTGTTACAGTTGTTTCACAGCCGAATGTTGCAAATTCAACCACAGTTAAAGCAACAACGACCAAGGGGAATACTACCAACGCAATCGTTAATGTAACAACTACAGCAGTTACCGCAAAGGCTACTACAACGAAATTTAAAACTACTGAAAGAAATGTTGTTACTTCAGAGGAAAAAATTATCATTGATGAAAAACCGCAAAGCGAAGTTGACAGTATGACAATGCAGGAGCAAGTTAATTATTACCGCCAACAAGAAAATCAAATTTCCAGAGAATTGCAGAATAAGTACGGCTATTCCTATACTAAAGAGGATTTATCCCCCGAAGATGTGGAATTATATGAAAGATATATTTTTTATCACAAACAATATATGAACAAAAGAACTGAAATTGAAGATTTCAGCAGAGAGGCGTATAATGATTTTGAAGACGGAGAAGAAGAGTATGTTGAAGAGGAAGAGTATGAAGAAAATGAAAATGAGTAAAATTTTAGGCTTTTGTCTGATTATGCTAATGGGTCTTACATTTAAATTCGGGAATATGGATATTTCCGCTGATTTGACATCAACAGATGGATTATGGAATTTTGAGATTATCAACCAAGACGAACTCACCGCAAGACTTACACTTTACAGAGGTACAGACACCATTATCGAAGTACCTATGAGTGTTGAGGACGAAAATAATTCCTATACCGTTACGGCGATAAGCAATATTTTTATGGGTTCTTCCGTAACTAAAACCCAAGTGACAAATATTGAATTTCCTATTACCGTAACATCAATAGGACCTGCGGCATTTCAAAATTTTACAGGGTTAACAAATGTTATTTTACCCGAAGATTTAAAAATTATTGATGTAAGTGCGTTTTCCGGCTGTACTTCATTAGAAACAATTTATATCCCCGACGGTATCAGAGAAATAAGAGATTATGCTTTCAAAGGTTGTAATAAACTCCAAGAGATTTACATACCTAATGATGTTGCTACGTTGGGTGTAGGCATATATGACGGTTGTAATAACGTTGAAAGCATGATTGTCGGTGACAGTGTAGAAGACCTTTCGCTACTTTCTTCTGTGTCGAAAACAGCTCTTACCTATTTTTACGGTGGTACATCAATCACAGAAATACCCGATAATTTCTTTAAAGATGCTGTAAATCTTATAGACGTTGAATTAAATGACGGTATTGTGTCAATAGGCGACTATGCGTTTTATAACAGCGGCATAACTTCCTTTGAAATGCGTACAGGTTTACAAACTGTGGGTGATTATGCTTTTGCTGATTGCAAACTTTTAGAATCGGTTCTCTGCAATGACGAGTTATTATCAATCGGCGATTATGCTTTTGCAAATTTGCCTGTTGTTTATGAAATAGTGCTTAATGACGGCTTACTTTCCATAGGCGATTATGCTATGGAGAATAATACAATGTTGGAAATTCTCCAAATGCCTAATACAGTAACAGATGTGGGTGTCGGTTGTTTCAAAAACTGCACAGAGCTTACTCAAATATGGTTTTCCGAACAACTAACCGCTGTTCCCGAGGAAACATTTTATGGTTGCAGTAACGTTATTGAATTGTTTTTAACACCGAGCATTACAGAAATCGGTGACAGAGCGTTTTACAATTGTGTTGCCGTTGAAACATTGGAAATAGGTGACGGTGTAAGTGTAATCGGTGAAGAGGCTTTCTTCGGCTGTCAACCTATTATACTTCATATAGGTCAGAGTGTTACAGATTTATCTTTTATTAACGACTTAAACAAAGAGATTTTGGAAGAAGTTTCAGTAGGCGGTTCTATTCCTGTTATTACAAAATCAATTTTTGACGGATTTACTGCATTGAGAATTGTAACTCTGAATGAAAATGTTACAGAGATTGATACAGAAGCTTTTATGAACTGTTATGGTTTAGAAGAAATAAATCTTCCCTTAACTTTGGAAACTATAGGCGACAGAGCTTTTGCTTACTGTAGTCTTTTGGGGAGTATTGATATTCCCGACAGCGTTACATCTATCGGTGAAAGTGCATTTTTAAACTGTGAAACATTATCTGAAGTTGAATTATCCGAGGGCTTAACAGAGATAAAACCAACTACTTTTGCAAACTGTGATTTATGGGTAATTGATATACCCAATTCTGTTGAGTATATTTGGAACGGTGCTTTTTCGGGAAATATTGAACTTACTTCCGTTATGTTATCCGATAATCTCGTTGCAATTGACGATTTCGCATTCTATGGTGACGAATCTATCACAAATCTTGTTTTGCCTCCCGCACTTCAGGTAATCGGAACGTCTGCTTTTGAAAATTGCTTATCTCTTTACGAAATTCAGTTGTTGAACCAAATTACAAATATTGAATCAAGTGCATTTAGTGCCTGTCCCATTACTTCACTTGTATTAGGAGATTCTCTCACAAGCTTAGAAGTTTTAAAACGTTTTGACTTAACCTTACTGAATAATATCTCTGTAGGAACAGGAATAAAAGAAATAACAGGCGGATATTTTACAGATTTAGAAGAACTTTTAATTGTCACTTTAAACGGTACTGTTGCTATCAGAGAAAACGCATTTGTAAATTGCAGTATAATAAACCTCAGTCTTCCCGAAACTTTAGAAGTTATTGAGGCAAACGCATTTAACGGCTGTAGTTTTCTTGAAGATATTGAATTGCCTGTTGAAACAACGGTTATCAAGTCAGGAGCATTTAATAACAGCAGCGTTCAATATGTATATGTAAACGGTGAGTATATTATTGAAGTCAGCGGTGTTGCTTATTTAGTTAATTTGGTAAAAATTATTCAAAACAATAGTCCTGTTACCGAAAATTTCTACGGCATTTTCGATTATAATAACGACCGTTTAGTAAATGTTTTCGATATTATGTTATATAAACGTGCTTTATTACAGGATATTTTAGCTGAAACAGTACCTACTGAGCCTACTGTTCCGACTGATACTGTTTAATGAGATTAATATGGAGAGGTTTGGTTTTTACCAGACCTCTTTTATTTTAAAAATTATAAAAAAAAGCTTGTATCTGTTTTTATAATGTGATATAATAGTAACTCACTATTTAAGCGAGTATTGATTTTTGGTGATAGGTGATTAGCACAATAATTATCAATTATCAACGTCAATTAAAAACAAAAAATTCTAAATTTAAAATGGGGGAATAAACCAATGGCGAATAAATGGACATATCTCTTTTCCGAAGGAAACGGCACAATGCGTGAATTACTCGGCGGTAAAGGTGCTAACTTAGCAGAAATGACTACCTTAGGACTGCCTGTTCCGCAAGGTTTTACAATCACAACAGAAGCTTGTACACAATACTATGAAGACGGCAAAAAAATAAACGATGAAATCCAAGGTCAAATTATGGATTATATCGTTAAGATGGAAGAAATCACAGGAAAAAAATTCGGTGATAAAGAAAATCCTTTGCTCGTTTCTGTTCGTTCAGGTGCAAGAGCGTCTATGCCGGGTATGATGGATACTATACTCAACCTCGGTTTAAATGACGAAGTGGTTGAAGTACTTGCTGTTAAATCCGGTAATGAACGT
Source organism: Oscillospiraceae bacterium (assembly GCA_031262245.1). Taxonomy (GTDB): domain Bacteria; phylum Bacillota; class Clostridia; order Oscillospirales; family Ruminococcaceae; genus BNZF01. Next base: position 4,301 of record JAISIJ010000413.1, read on the forward strand.
TGGGCTCGTGACTGTTACAGACGTTTTATCCAAATGTATTCCGATGTTGTTATGGAAGTCGGCAAAAAATTCTTTGAAGAATTAATTGACAAAATGAAAGAGGAAAAAGGTGTCACTAACGACGTTGACCTCACCGCTGACGACCTTAAAACTCTTGCTGAACAATTTAAAGCTGAATATAAATCAAAAATCGGTCAAGATTTCCCCTCTGACCCTAAAGAACAGTTAATGGGTGCTGTAAAAGCTGTATTCCGTTCTTGGGACAACCCCCGTGCTAACTTCTACCGTATGCAAAACGAAATTCCCTACTCTTGGGGTACTGCCGTAAACGTTCAATCTATGGCTTTCGGTAATATGGGTGATACTTCCGGTACAGGTGTTGCATTTACTCGTGACCCTGCTACAGGCGAAAAGAAACTTATGGGCGAATTCCTTATGAATGCACAGGGCGAAGACGTTGTTGCAGGTGTAAGAACTCCTCAACCTATCGCTCAACTTGCAGAAGTTATGCCTGACGCTTACAATGAATTTGTAAAAATCTGCGGTATTTTAGAAAACCACTATAAAGATATGCAAGATATGGAATTCACCATTGAAGATAAAAAACTTTATATGCTCCAAACTCGTAACGGTAAGAGAACTGCTGCTGCTGCTCTCAAAATCGCTTGCGACTTAATTGACGAGGGTATGAAAACTGAAAAAGAAGCCCTCCTTATGATTGACCCTAAACAATTAGACGCTGTTTTACACCCGCAATTTGACGCAAAAGCACTTAAAGCAGCTAAAGTAATCGGTACTGCTCTTCCTGCGTCACCCGGTGCGGCTTGCGGTAAAGTTGTTTTCACCGCTGAAGATGCTGTTAAACTCGGCGAAAAAGGCGAGAAAATCATTCTCGTTCGTCTTGAAACATCTCCCGAGGACATCGAGGGTATGCACTATGCACAAGGTATTCTTACAGTTCGCGGCGGTATGACTTCTCACGCTGCTGTTGTTGCTCGCGGTATGGGTACTTGCTGTGTATCAGGTTGCGGCGAAATCAAAATGAACGAAGAGAAAAAAGAATTTACTCTTGACGGCAAAACTTACAAAGAGGGCGACTATATCTCTCTTGACGGTTCAAAAGGTAACATTTACGGTGAAGCTATCCCCACAGTACCTGCTGAAATTTCAGGTTATTTCGGTCGTATTATGGAGCTTGCCGATAAATACAGAACTCTTGAAGTAAGAACAAATGCAGATACTCCCAACGACGCTAAACAAGCTGTTACTTTCGGTGCTCAAGGTATCGGTCTTTGCAGAACAGAACATATGTTCTTTGAGGCTGACCGTATTGCCGCTATCCGTGAGATGATTTGTTCTGATACAAAAGAACAACGTGAGTCTGCTCTTGCTAAAATCGAACCTATGCAACAAAGCGACTTTGAACAACTCTATGAGGCTCTTGAAGGCAAACACGTTAATATTCGTTTCCTTGACCCTCCTCTCCACGAATTTGTTCCTACTGAAGAAAAAGATATTGAACTCCTTGCTAAAACACAAGGCAAATCAGTTGAAGATATCAAATCAATTATCTCTTCACTTCACGAATTCAACCCTATGATGGGACACAGAGGTTGTCGTTTGGCTGTAACTTACCCTGAAATTGCTGTTATGCAAACAAAAGCTGTTATTAAAGCGGCTCTTGCAGTACAAAAACGTCACCCCGACTGGCATATTGTTCCCGAGATTATGATTCCTCTCGTTGGTGAATTAAAAGAATTAAAATTCGTTAAAAACTTTGTTGTTGAAACTGCGGACAAGCTCATTGCCGAATCCGGCACAGACCTCAAATACAAAGTAGGTACAATGATTGAAATACCCCGTGCAGCTTTAACTGCTGAAGAACTTGCAACTGAGGCTGAATTCTTCTCATTCGGAACAAACGATTTAACACAAATGACATTCGGTTTCTCTCGTGACGATGCCGCTAAATTCCTCAATGCTTACTATGAAAATAAAATCTATGAAAACGACCCATTTGCTCGTATTGACAAAAACGGTGTAGGTCAATTAGTTAAAATGTCTTGCGAAAAAGGTAAATCAGTTCGCCCTGATATAACCTTAGGTATCTGCGGAGAACACGGCGGCGACCCTACTACAATCGAATTCTGCCACAACGTAGGATTAACTTATGTTTCCTGCTCACCTTTCCGTGTGCCGATTGCTCGCCTTGCTGCAGCTCAAGCGGCTATCAAATAGTTTTGGTTTTCTGTTAGTTGCAGAAAACCGCAACTATCAAAGTTCCCTACTTCTTTTCATAGTTGGCAATTTTCAGGCTTTGGTTTAACTTAATATGAAAAAAGCACCTGTTAGCGTACTTGGAATAAGGAATAAATAAGGTACAACAACCTACATTGAAAAATGTAGGTTGTTTTTTGTATCAAAACGGAGGTAGCAATGTTTAATTTAGAAGTAGAACACTCTATAATTTACGAAGTAGTCCAATTTTTCAAAATTATTTTAGGTTTGGGTATTATTGTGATTTTGATTATCTAGGCTATTTTTGAAATAAAATCACCAAAAAACTACATTTTCAGAACATAAAATTTTAAGCGTTTCATATATGGAAAATGCCGAAAATACTGATTTTAAAATAGGCAATGACGGTAAAAATTTTGTTATCTATACTGAAAAAGATAACAACGGCGGTGTAGTCTTAAAGAAATATAAAATAGATTTAACAACCATATATAAAACGCTTTCATACTAACATCCCAATAAAACACTTGCAAAACGCCCAAAGTGTGGTAAAATAAAATAGGGTGAAATAATGCCGAAAAGACAAATAATAAGTGAAGGACAATA
>JAISIJ010000105.1 GCA_031262245.1 Oscillospiraceae bacterium
AAAAAAACGCATATGGCGTAAATATTGGAAACGTGTAATTATCATTTTTCTTATTTTCTCTGTTGTTCCCGCAACATTAAAATTTGTTATTAAATTTAATGAACTAAATAAACCCGAAAATATTTATAATGCGAATGTCGGAAGTTATCAAAATTATGCGGAACAAGGTTTTAAGCGTTTTAAAGCCGGCAAGGTAAATGCTTGGGATACCGAAGTTATACCGAATTATTTTGAGAAAATAGAGTATATGTTAATGCCGGATGAGAATTCTTTTATGTATGTAGTTAAAGTAGGAAAAAAGAAAGCGGAAGGTTTTGTTATTACTCAAAATGATATACAACCTGAGAAATATGATACAAAAAAATTAGGTTGGGACGGAGCAATTACATTTAATAAAATTGCCGATAATGTATGGACTTTTGAAGATAAAGTTTAAAAATCGGTTATATTATTGCTCCCCCAACTAAACCTTGCGTTTTTTTGCCTTGCCTCTAAAATAAAATTCTAACCAAAATTACGCAATGTTTAATCGGGGGAGCAATAAAATCAATAATTATGATTAAAAACACAGATTTTGAAACTTACGGTGATGAGTTTGACGGCGTTGCCGAAAGAATTGTTGATAAAAATGAATTAGAAACGGACGCAGATTTTTCTCTGCGTCCTAAAACGCTTAAAGAGTATATCGGTCAGAATAAAGTTAAAGAGAATTTGGCGATTTATATTGAGGCGGCAAAACGCCGCGGTGAGGCACTCGACCACGTTTTATTGTACGGTCCTCCCGGGTTGGGCAAAACAACTCTTGCTAATATTGTATCTCACGAATTGGGTGTTAATTTGCGTGTTACCAGCGGTCCTGCCTTGGAAAAAGGCGGAGATTTAGTTGCATTATTGACTAATTTAGGCGAACACGACATATTATTTATAGATGAGATACATCGTCTTAAAAAACCTGTTGAAGAATATTTATATCCCGCACTTGAAGATAATACCGTTGATATAATAATCGGGCAAGGGCCGTCGGCACAGTCAATTCGTGTTGATTTGAAACATTTTACGCTTATCGGAGCAACTACCCGTATGGGGCAGTTGTCCGCACCTTTGCGTGACAGGTTCGGCATAGTTTTGCATTTGGAATTATATACAGTTGAACAACTTACTGATATTGTCAGACGTTCTGCGGCAATTTTAAATATTCCTATTGATATTGACGGAGCAACGGAAATTGCAAGGCGGTCAAGGGGGACTCCTCGTATTGCAAACAGATTTTTAAGACGTGTAAGAGATTTTGCCATTGTTTTGGGCAAAGGTGTTATAACCTTTGAAATTGCCAAAATTGCACTTGAGCGGCTTGAGGTTGATTATCTGGGACTTGATAATCTTGACAGACGACTGCTCACTATGCTTATTAAGGGATATAACGGCGGACCCGTCGGACTTTCAACGCTCTCTGCGGCAATAGGAGAAGAAGCGATTACCCTTGAAGATGTTTGTGAGCCTTTTCTTATGCAGTTGGGCTTTCTTGCAAGAACACCTCAAGGCAGATGTGCAACACTTTTAGCATATAAACATTTGAATATTGAAATTCCCGATAGTAAACAACTTGTTTTAGGAGATATGTAATGCAATGCAGAAGATGCGGCAGTGATAATGTGCAGATTCAAGCGGTAACAAAACTTAAAATAACCCATAGAGGTTGCTTAGGGTGGTTCTTTTGGATTTTACTTGCAATAATTACTGTCGGTTTAATACTTATTATTCCTTTGGTTACTAATTTTAAAGCAAAATCTAAAACTCATACAGAAGCTATTTGTCAAAATTGCGGAAAGCGTTGGAGATTATAATGAACTACAATAAACATATACAAAAAGAACTGGAAAAATGGGAACACAGTATTCGTCTTGAAACAAAATGGCAGACAAAAGCTAAGTCTTTACAGGAGTTTACAAACTCTCTTTTGCCTAAGAGCATACAGGATACAATAACTGATACTATGGAGAAATTTATATCCGCCGTAATGAACGGTTCACAGATTATAACTAATTTTTCCGAATATGACAGTAACAGCACTCTTTCGGAATGTGATTTTTTGCTGACGGAAAAATTCAAAGAATATAAAAGAACGGCAGTTGTTGAGGGCGGAATTACAGGTGCAGGCGGTCTTTTGTTGGGTCTGGCAGATTTACCCGCACTCTTATCGGTTCAGATTAAATTCCTTTTTGAGGCGGCGGCAATTTACGGATATAATACTTATGAAGAAAGCGAACGGCTTTTTTTATTGTATATTTTTCAGTTAACATATTCTTCTCGTGAACATAGAATAGAGTGTTATAATATTATACGAAATTGGACGGGATATAAAACAGTTGACTGGACAAAATTACAAATGGAATACAGAGATTATCTTGATTTTGCTAAAATGTTGCAACTTGTGCCGATAATCGGTGCTCCTGTGGGTATGATTGCAAACGGTAAACTTATGGAACAACTTAGAACAACGGTAATGAACAGTTTTAGGTTGAGAAAGTTAAATGCAAATAATCACAATATTGTAGCGGAAGTATAGGAGAGTTTATTATGGGCAGAATTTTCGGAACAGATGGTGCAAGGGGCATTGCCTGTACAGATTTGACAACTGATATTGCAATGAAAATCGGGCAGGCTTTGGCAACGTTATTATATCGAGAAAACGACAGAGAGCCTAATATCTGTATCGGAATGGATACACGTATATCCTGTGAGATTTTAGAATGTGCTTTAATTGCGGGCATAACTTCTGCCGGGGGAACTGTTTATAGGTTAGGCGTTTTGCCAACACCGGCGGTTGCGACTATAGTTTTAAGTAATGGATATGAGGCAGGGATTGTTATTTCCGCTTCACATAATTCTTTTGAATTTAACGGTATTAAAATTTTCGGTTGTAACGGTTATAAACTCCTTGACAGCGAAGAGGAACAGATTGAAAGTCTTGTGTTGGATAATAATGCAGGTTTACGAAAAGTTTCGGGTGAAGGGGTAGGGGAGA
>JAISIJ010000427.1 GCA_031262245.1 Oscillospiraceae bacterium
TGTATATTTTTCTAATATTTATAAAAATGGTTTTAAACTTCCTATAGAAAGTAATAAAATATCTGATTTTATTATTATTCAATATAAGGATTTGCCAGAAGAAGACGGAATAAAAAGAAGATTTGTAGAAAACCGTAATGGTAGGTATTGTTATATAGGCTCTAATTCCGACCCTAATAAACGTTCTGTTATATGGAATGAAACTGAAAAAAAAGCGGATATAAAGATACAGGGAAATATAGATGAGCGAATAACAGACACCAAATTTGTATTAAAATACTTTCAAACCTCGATGAAAAAAGAGGATTATAATGAATTTGAAAATTTGTTAGGTGATTTATCTCAAATAAAAGATGTTCTTGAATATGTAGGAATATCAAGGGATTTTGATTTAGATGATTTATCTTCAACTGATAGGAATAATTTATTTCGGCTAGTAACCTCTATTGAGAATGAACATATCGATTCTGAAAGCACTGACAAACCATTTATTGCAAGTGTTTTTACCTTTATGGGCAACAATGTACTACTGTATAAGAAATATCTTAATGGCAATAAGTATAAATGGGTTAATTTCTTTAGGGAAACTATTCCCTGCACTTTTGGATTTCGTGATAAAGAAGAAAATGATATGTTAAACATATCTATATTCTTGGTATGCGATAAATCAATTTTTAAAAGGTTTATAAACAGTGACTATGATAAAATATTAACGGGATTAAAAAAATCTGATATAACACCGGATATCGCAAATGTTTTATGTTTAAAAACTATTTGTAATATGATTTCTGCCTATGACGAAGATAATACAAATCTTGAAGTTTTAGATACAGCGTATAAATTCGGAGAATGGCTTGAAGTAAATACCGAAATAGATAAAAGTTGTTTGTTGATTAACCAACTCCAAATAAAGAAACGCAAAAATCAACTCACTCCTAAAGATTATAGTTTATTAGCTACACTTATACAGAATGAATATGACAATATTAAATTCGGTGCGTATACCCTATTAGAAGATTACGAAAATGCTAAAGACAGTTTTAGTAAAATACCTGCGGAAGAACAAAACGACCTTATAAATTCGCCGATTTATAGGTTATACAGTGAATTGAGTGAAAACATAGCTGTAGCAATAGGGTAAACGGATAACGCTATAAGTTTTTGTTCTCTTTTAAAGAATATAATGTTTGGTTTTTTAAAACGCCCTCGTTTGAGGCAAGACTTTTAAGAAATCTAACACCTGTATTTTTTATAAAAAAAATGTTTTCATCCCCCTTGACAAACCTAAAAAAATCTGTTATACTATTAACAGGACATCGGCGTTTTGATTTTGGGAACTCCCTCGTTTGAGGCAAGCCCTTTGAGAATTTTAACGCCTGTGTTTTTGAAAAACAGAACACCGATATTAGGTTCTGGGAACTCCCTCTTTGAGGCAAGCCTTTTAACAATTTAATGACGGCGTTCTTTAACAAAACAGCACTGATATTGGATTGTGGATACTCCCTCTTTCGAGAGGCAAGTCCTTTAACAATTCAATATCGGTGCTGTTTTTCTTTTTTTATTTTGAAATTTAGTGACACAGAAATGCTTATTTAATCAGATTATTGCTATATTAAAAACTTTGTAAAGGTTTTAATTAGGGAATAGTTGACGGCGATAGCCGTCCGCCGACGAAGTCGGCGAGCAGAAAGACGGGTCGCGGACACAGACTCTGTGCTTTGTTTGACCTTTCGAAATTCAAAAAAATAAAAACTTTGTTTTTATTTGTGGATTAATATTAACGAACAGGAAAAAACGGCGACAATTATCGTCCAACACGTCAATAAAATGAGTGCAAGCGGTGGGGGGCAATTTTCCGCTTTATTTTTGGTCACTTTTTCATTACTTAAAGCCCCACAAAATACTAAAATATAGAAATTTCGCCCCCCTGTACAGGGGGGTTATTTGTGCATACTGCACAAATAACTAAAGAACCTATTGACTTTATAAACGAAAAGTGATATAATCCTAACAATGTTAAACATTATAGTAAAAGGGGTAGAGATATGTTAGAAAATATTCTAAACTCTAAAGCAAAAAAAATAATACTTTTCTTAAACGTCTGCATAATTTTTATTATGTTTGTAATCCCGGGCGTATCAGTTACTATGAATAATAATAAGACCTCAGCTTATTTCACTAAAAATTACGATGAACTTAGCGGTTTTGTTACTCAAGTAATAAATGTAAAGGATAGTTATAATAGTGATGATTATACCGGTATACTGAATAATAAACAAGAAAGTTTAACTGACTGTAATTAAATCCCAATTTAATTTCAGTGAAAAAGACTATAATAATTTATCCAATTTAACGAAATATATCTATGCCTATTGGATTATAATAATTCTTATGATTGCAGAATTTTATTTGCTGTCGAAAGAATTTTCATTTAGCTTTGCTCCTTCATTAGTAGGTACGGTTGTTAGTTTTTTCTTTGCCGGAATTGTTTCTACCACAGGAGATAATTTATCTGCCACAAGTCCTGCACTTATCGTAATCGGAATTATTGTTGCTGTTAAAGCTTTTGTTTGTCATAAGTCAAACTACGAATAAACGAAACCAAAGAACGGATTTATGGGTTTGCTTACTAAGATTTGAATAATTAAATTGGCAATTATTAAAGTTAAAAGAAAATATTTAAACCGCCCTGTAACGATTAGTGTTATGGGCGGTTTTTTGTGTGTATAAATGTTAATTAGTGCAGGGCGTACAGTCAACAGGAAAAACATTCCTTTTGTGTGCGTTGGCGGAAGCTGTTTCCAACGGTGGCTTGGTACAAGGCACAAACGGCTTAATGGAGCGGATTAAACAGGGTCGTGTCCTCTATATGTCAGGTGACGACAGCCCAATGACGATTACGAAACGTCTTACGGAAACGTTCAACGCCAATCGAAAAAACATTTGTTTCCAAGCAGAGAATACAACCCCATATATTGGAAGTCCCGAATTTGCCGAGTATTTTCGCCTTAAACGCCCCGATTTGTGCATAATTGACACCCTCCAACACTTTTTGCCTCCCCGAACAAATATGAATTCAACGAACGAAGTTACCCTTGCTTTACAGCCTTTGCGTATTTTGTCAAATAACACTATCGCAAAAAACTTGCAAAGTTTTTTGCGATAGTTGACGGCTTGCTTGCAAGCCGTCCGCCGACGTAGTCGGCGAGAGGAAGGTCGAGCTTTGCTTGACCTTCCGAAATTTCAAAAATAAAAACAAGGTTTTTATTTTTGAAATAATATAAACCCAATACGGCGACAATTATCGTCCAACACGTCAACAAAATGAGTGCAAGTG
>JAISIJ010000232.1 GCA_031262245.1 Oscillospiraceae bacterium
CCCCCCCCGAATATGACATTTAGTCCATTTTTAACAAGAACTATCCTGTGATTATGATATTTTAAGAAACTATATTAGGCTATAATAACGTTAAAAGAAAATCTTAAAACGTTGTTAAAATTATATTTCCAATTTACACTGATTTTTTTAACACCTCCTTGTAATTTTTATATTTTAAAAAGTCTGTATATCCTCGGGATACTGAAAATTGCACTACTTAAGCTAAGTTGCCGAAAAAAATCAGCCCCCAAAATCAGTCCCCCTGACCGTTGCACTACTCAAGCTGCTGAAAAATCACACTGCTTGGGGTGGTAGGATTTGAACCCACGAATGGAGGAGTCAGAGTCCTCTGCCTTACCGCTTGGCGACACCCCAGTAGGAATTACGAATTGCATTAGCATCGCAATTCCAAAGTAAATAATATAGCCAACTTATTTTGTGTTTGCAAAATAAATTTCTATATTAACAAAACTGCTAAAGAGGGAAAGAGAGAACCCTCTTTAAAACTGTAACTAACTTATTAATTGAACCTTGTGCATATTCTATTTACTTCGTCCGTTTACTGCTAAGAACATTAAGAGCGTTTGAAGAACATTAAAAAGTAAAAGCATAAGAGGATTGATTGATTGTGTAAAAAGAATACAAGTTGAACATAAAATCAAGAAAAGAAACGAAAGAAACGTTTGAATTATTGCACCGACATTGATATTATCTCCGATTTTGCGAGATTGAATTATCGTTTCCGCTGTTGAAACAAACCTACCGTCAGTTACCATATAAGCAGAGGCAACATCTTTAACTGCAGTTTGTTTTTCATAATCATCAAAACGTTTAACCGGCAAGATACTGAAACAGTTTTCGTCAAGATTAAACAGTCTTGAAAGAAGATTAGCGGAGATATTACAATCATTAGAATGAATATGGAGAGTGATTTTACCTTTTTTATGTTGCTTGCAAATACGCTGAACATAAATTTCAGTCATACTCTCAACATCATATTCCACACCGAAATACGCAACAACACGATTGCCTATGGCGAAATAGAATATTGTGTCATTCTTGTCAACATTAGCTTCAATATCAACCACAGTAGGAATATTATGAATGTCATTAAGCGTCATATATTCTCTGTTGCCGAAATAAAGTGATTTTCCCTTGATACTGCCTTTATAACCGCCCTCACCTGCATATTCAAAATCGTCTATGCGATAAACCGCTTTCTTCCAATCTCCATCGAAAATGTTTTCGTTATCTTTAAGTACTTGGAGAAAATGGTTACTAAGCAAACTGTCCGACCAAATAAGCAAACTTGCAAGGTAAGAAATGATTTCATCTTTTCTTACAGCATCAGTCAAAGTCATTTTTCCTACGTCTATAGAAGTATACGGTATAATATCTTTAATGTCAAGTAAAAGTGTGTTAGTTTCTGAAAGTTTTTCAACTAATCCAAAATGATTAAATATTCCGCCGTGTGAATTAAGCACTTTTGCCGCTTTATCCATAGGTAAATATAAAATCAAAGGGGTTGCAACACTTGTTACACTTAGTAAAAGTAAAGAAATGTCAGTAAAAATCTGTGCCAAAGATTGTTTTTGGGATATATTCCCTGTATCAATGAAATAACATACAAAAGCCGCCGCAATGCTTACCAATAAAAAAACAGTAGCATACATTGCATAGAATTTTCCGGCAATATTAGTTTTAACAAGACTTTTTTCAACATCTTTGAGATATTTCGCCTCATTCTTTACAGCAATAATATCCCCCGCTTTGCTCAATTTAACCGCAACATCTTCATCTTTAACAATATCTAACGTATACTTCCTGTTATCACTCATTAAAATATCAATGCTTGCCTCTGCGTGCTTGAGAATTTTATATCTCGCAATTAGGGCAAAGAGCATTGCCAACAAGGCGACAGACATATAAATTTCCATATGTTTGAGATAATCGGGAAAAAGCGTTGAAAATCCTGTTGCAATAAGACAGGCGATAAGTGAGAAAACAGGAAGAGTATTATAATTTGCTCGGAGTGTAAAAAAAGATTTAATACCGTCTGCAACAATATCAAAAGCAAAAACAAGTACATAAAGTCCCAATACAAGTTGCACAAATGAAAAGTTAAAAGGTGAAGATTTCTCTAAAACTTTCAATATCGGCAAATCAATAACAGCGGCAAAAGACACATAACAGGATATCAAGCTTACAAAAAAAGTATGTGTAACCTTAGTAGTAGTAAGTTTAAGTTGTTCTTTAAGGCTGTTTTTTATAACCGGGATATTGTCGGCATCAGCAGGTCGCACAGGTCTTTTGATTTTGGCAGTTGTATTTCTGATTTTTTTTGCTATGGAAATTTTTATTTTGCCCGAATTGGAAACTTCCTCTGTTACTTCAACATTATCGGGTTGTACCCCGGGGAATTTGTTTCGGAAACTTTGGGATTTTCCTGTGTTAGAAAGAGGTGAAACAAACAACGGCACTTTCGATGAGGGTGTATCCTCCACTGCAGTATCTTCAAAAATACTATCGGCTCTTACAGGTTTTTCAAGATTTTCGGGTTTAGTTGCTTTACCGAAATTAGCCGTTAACGACTTATCAATCTCAATCTTACCTGTATTTATAACTTTCAGCAAAGCCTTGTTCGACTCTTCCTGTGCAGTTATAATATTAGGAGTATTTTCAACTTCGGCAACAAGGTCATGGATAAAATCTGTAATATCAATTTTTTCTTTGCCTTTGTTTTCGGGAGCAAACTCCTTAATTATATCATCAATATCAATTGCCAAAATTGTCACCCCTCTCTCATATAGTAAATCTTGTTGACATTGAAATAAATTCAATGTCAACGCTCGTCGGCTAACGCCGTCGCACCGCCGATTCTCGGCGGTGATAGTCATTCCGTTTTTCTTAATTAAAAACAGAATGACTACATAAACGTATAAATTATTTTTCAGATACAATGTTAAACATCAATACCGCCGCCGCAACGGAAGCGTTGAGTGAATTAACCTTGCCGTGCATAGGTATACTTACTAAAAAATCACAGTTTTTCTTTAAATTCTCGCTTATACCATACCCTTCCGAACCGATTACCAAAGCAACCTTGCCGGAGAAATCTGTTTGCTGATAAGGTTTTCCGTTCATATCTGCACCGTAAAGCCAGAAATTTGCCTTTTTTAATTCAGATAAGGTATTAGAGAGATTAGCAACTCTTGCAATTTTGATATGTGCCGCCGCACCTGAAGACGTTTTAAAGACTGTAGCATTAACACCAACACTGTTCCGTTTCGGGATTATAACACCGTCAGCTCCCGCCGCCTCTGCACTTCTTATAATTGCACCTAAATTATGAGGGTCCTCAATGCCGTCACAGATTATCAAAAACTGCTTATCGGCAAGTTCTTCTATTTCAGCATATTTAACCAATGCCGACAATGCAACAACACCTTGTGTGTTATTATCTCCCGCAAGCTCTTTCAGCTTTTCGGGTTTAACTATCTTAACAGGTACACCTTTACCCTTTGCCAAAGATTTTATTTTTCCGAAAGTTTCAGCGTTCTTTTCGTTGAGATATATTGTATCAACTTCATTATCAGATTGTAATAATTCTGTAACACTATTTCTTCCGTATATAATATTTTCCGACATATTCATTATAAAACACTACTTCTTCTAAATATTGTGACGAATTTTTATCTATTATACTATACGTTGATTTACCTGTCAAGTATTTTTTAATATTTTTGTTATAAAATTTTAATCTTTTTGTATACAATTTGTTACAAACAAAACTCTGACTTGTGCGTCAGAGTTTTTTTATAATTATTTTTAATAGTTTCAAGGAAGATAATTTAAGAAGTTTTGGTAAGCACCGTTAAACATTACTTCAATATGCAAATGATTACCTGTTGCCCAGCCTGTAGCACCTACAAGACCGATACAATCTCCTACATTTACTTCCTGTCCCTCTTTGGCAATGAGTTCACTCATATGACCGTAAAGAGTTCTGTAACCGTCACCGTGGTCAATAATAACACAAGTACCGTAACCGCCGTTTTGACCGGCTAATACAACAGTACCCGGAGCACAGGCATATATTTCAGAACCTCTCGGAGCTGCAATATCAACGCCTTTGTGTCCTCTGCCGTCACCCATTGTTGCGGAAACATATCCGCCGTTTACAGGCCAAATATATTTTCCGGCTTCGGCAAGTTCATCTGACGGTTCATAAGTTTTTATTTCAGTTCTTGTTTCTTTTTTTGGTTCGGGAGCGGCAACGAATGTGCCGATACCCAAAACTTCTGTTTGAGTTGATTTGGTTACTTCAGAGCTTACAAGTTCTCTTGACATCTCAACGCCGTTAGTATACGTTACGTTATAGACCTCGGAACGCTCGCCCTTTTTCCCCTCTTGCAACACAGAAGTATTGCCTTTGTAAACTTCGTCTGTTTCAACTGATATTGACATATAATCAACGGAGCTTACGGCAGTAATTGTTTTTGTATAAACAACAGGCAAATAATAATCTTTTTTGGTATAGATTAATTTATCTCCCGGTTTAATATTATCAAAATCATATACAGGATTATTTTCTTTTAAATCAGATGTTGTTATACCTAAATCTTGAGCAATAGTTTCTAAAACATCACCGCTCTCGACAGTATATACATCATCTTTTTCATCATAACCCAACAATTTCTCTATCACGGCACCGGAATCGTTTAAAACAGATTCACCTTTTACAGTCGGAACATATTCAACATTTTTTGAAAATTGAATACCCTCAACATTGCCGTTATTATAAAAATCAAGTTCTTCGTCCAAAGCGTCAACGATAGGTTTGGGGTCGGAAACAGTAGCAATAACTTCACCGTCAACAACAACATTATAAGCGTCTGTAAGTTCATTGGAGGTTACACTTAAAAGCGTGTCGGCTAACTGTTCGCTGTCGGTATATTCATTCTTATCATTAACAATCTTCAGCATATACTTAGGTTCTTCGGGTAAACTTGCAGATAACCCGGCTTTATCGATAACTATTTGCTCTGCTTTGTCATAGTCGCTGTCTTTTTGCAAGACTGCAACTTGTTGTCCGCCCATTTCCAATGCAATGCCGTATTCTCGATTCGCAAAGTCTGAGACTAAGCCTATTAAAAGCGTTATAGCTAACGCAGGGGCAGCATAGTTAAATGCGGTTTTAAACATTCCGGAAAATGCAGAGTAAAAGTCTTTTGTGCCGGTTAACAATGAATAAACAAAAGCTTTCAAACCGAGTTTGCGAGATTTTGAAATCCTTTTGCCGATATATCGGAGAGTTTTTTTCTTTTCGGCTAAGTTGCGGTTTAAGCGATAACGTCTTTCTTTAACAAAAGCGGTTATGCCGCCGTCAACAGCATCTTTCTTGGCGGTAACACTTGAAACAGCAGATTTTGCAGTATCCACCGCATTTTCATAACTGTTGCAAACACCTGCCACACTCATCGCACCGATAAAAGTTGCGGTTTTCAGAATTGTTCGTTGAAGTTTATTTTTTAACATTACGGCATCTTCAACACACAAACGAGTATATTGATTTACCGTAAGGAGAAATGCGTTTAACGCATTAATTTTACTTTTGGGATAAAAGCCTTTCGGAGCAGTAAATTCAAGCTTTTCAACAGGTAATGAACATCTTACCCTAACAGGCAGTTTTGCCCGCTGTGAAAAACGACTCCGATTCTCTGCCAGAGATTTTCCGAGCAATTCACGTTGTTTACGTTTTGTGTCTTGTAAAATAAATTTACCTAACAACGTTTCCATTTTTGAACACTCATACAGTGCAAATTGCAACTGTTCTCGACAGTAAGACACAGAATGTCTTCTGATTTGAAAATAATTTTTTAAATCCTGCGACAGGAAAACTATTTTCTTATATAAATTGCTTTCGATTACGCCTTTGCCGAAATGCTTAACGGCATTTTTGGTTTCAACCGCAGCTTTACCGATTGCCATAACAGAATCAACTGCTATGTCTTTCACAACCACAGTCCCCTCCAAAGCACCGAAGAGAATTTGCGACACAAGTGTATAATCTTTAACTTCAACATCCTCTTCCGTTAACAGGTTCTTTCGGGATTTTTCTTCTGCAAATATTTTCTTTTTCGCAGATTTTTTTTCCCCTTCGGTTTTTAACGTCTTTCCGAATTCCGACCCTGTCATTTTCGCAACTATGCTCTCGGTGTACTTCTTCTCTCCGAGAACATCATTTAACATTACATTCCTCCGTTTCGTAAGACGGCAACACAGGCAAACAGCCTGTTAAAGTTTTTGTTGTTTTCTACAGGCAAACAGCCTGTAAACAATGTAACATTTTATAAAACCAAGCTACAAGTCTTTTTCACAAGCAAACAGCCTGTGATAATATACCTTTTTATTCGGCAAATAATCCGATTTTTAAGCATTTTACGCTATTTTTAGATATATTCAACAAAAATACCGTCGAATTTTGTACTGTTTTGTTAATTATTACGAACATTCTATAATTATTACAAATCAGTAACAACGGTGATATTATAGCGGAAAATTTTCGCTTTGACAACGTTTTTCCGATAATGTAATTATTTTTTATATAATTTTGTAATAAAAATATAATTTTATTAATATTTTTTGTGCAATTTGACAGTAATAAAAGTGAAATATTTAGCGTATAATGTATTTTTACCTTTTATTATAAGAAAACGGCTTGGAAAATATGTTAATTAGAAGTATTTTTATTAAAAACACAAAATATTTGACTTTTTTAATATTTAATATAAAATAGTATTCATATGTTTTATAGTCATTAGCAACAAGATTACTATATGAGGTGAATAATGAAAAAAGAAAAAGAAACCGTAAACAATGAAATCAGCGAAAGTCAGAATACTGTTATCGCTGAAACTTTACAGGATTCTCAAGCAGAATTAGAATCTAAAATCAAAGGAATATATTCCGATTATAAAGAAAAAAACAGAGCCGTAAGAAAATTCGATAGAAAATTATATACAACTATTGGCATTATTATTATTATTATGGCTATTGCAGGCGTTTTTTGGACGGTTTTTAATAGTGTTATCTGGATAAACAAGTTACTTAAGCCCGATGAAAGTAAGTATTTAAACTTGATTGAACCTACCGTTATTGCAGATACCCCCTCTTTTGAAAATATTTCCGAGCTAAACGACACGACAAAAATTACTTTTGCCGTATGGGATATCCTTTTACACTCAAATCTTGATATTTATGACAAAAGTTTTGACGTTGTTTTTGTGCCCCAATCCGACATTGAACAATCTCTCACAAAAATGTTCGGCGACTGTCCTGTCACCCATAAAACTATCACAATCGGACAATACACCATTCTATTCAATGAAGTTAAAAAACATTACGTTATCCCCACAAAACCCGATTATTTCTCCTACTATCCGTCAATTAAAAAAGTATACGAAAACAAAGAAGACGGTTACACGACTGTCACCGTTGCTCTTTACGCCGACATTCCCTCTTGGCAAAAAGATTTAGAAAGAGTTCAAACCTCCGCTGTTAAATATATGAAATACACAATAATCAAAAACAAAATAACTAAAATAGAAAATGTTTCCTCAAAGTACGGTATTTTCAATATCTGATAGGTGCAGAGAACCGCAACTATCGAAGTTCCGTAGATGTTGTGGTTGTTGGCGACTTAGTTGACATTACCACGAGTGGTGTGTTGTTTGTCTGATTGTATCAAATTATTTTTAGGGTTGGTAGTTTGAAAAATTTTTTAAACTTCCTCCTACCTCTCAAAATAATAAATATCCACCCCAGTCCGCAAAAAAATTCCGCCGTACATGGCGGAATTTTTCATATACAGTTAACCCAAAGCCTATGAGTTGCAAAGAGTGAAAAAAATTAGGGAACTTCGATAGTTGCAAAACACAGGAAAGAATAGAAAAATAAAAAAAAAATCTAAGTGGCGGGACTTGAACCCACGGCCTCTACCACCCCAAGGTAGCACTCTACCACCTGAGCTACACCTAGATTATCGGTTGAGATTTCAAACCTCAAAACGACAAGAGTTATTCTACTATATCTTAAATTATATGTCAAGCATTTTTTAAATTTTTTTAAAAAATTTTTTTCAGAAAACAAAAAAAGCCTTAGTAGGCTTTTTTTAATTATTTTACAGCATTTAATTTTCTCATAAGTTGAGATTTTTTTCTCGAAGCTGCATTTTTATGCATTAAACCGTTAGCACAAGCTTGGTCAACTTTTTTGATTGCCAAACGGATTGTGTTTTCATTAACATCAGCAAGTGTTGTTTTCAGAGTAGTTTTTAAAGCGGATTTACGCATTTTATTTTGTAAAGCTTTTACTTTTATTACTTTAACTCTTTTTTTAGCGGATTTAATATTTGGCATTTTTCTTCCTTTTCTTATCTTAAGATTAAATCGGCAATGACCCCGATTTAGCTTTGTTATACTCAGAGGAGTGAGTAAAAATATTATAGCGTATCAAATTTTTATGTAAAGTAGTATTAACTTTTTTTTACATTTAGGCAAAATTTTATTTTCTCAAGATTTATAAAGAAGTCGAG
>JAISIJ010000246.1 GCA_031262245.1 Oscillospiraceae bacterium
CGTCCATAAGTTTTTCAAAACTGAACACAGGCACTTTAACGGCAATATATTTACTTTCGGGATAAAGCCCCGATTGATACCCTTGACTTTTCAACGTTTCACCTAACATAATCTTTGTTGCAATATCAACCATAGGCACACCTGTCACCTTGCTGATATAGGGAACTGTTCTTGAGGAACGCGGATTTACTTCAATTACAAAAACACCGCCGAATCTGTCAACAACATATTGTATATTAACAAGACCTATTACTTTTAATTCAAAAGCAAGTTTTTTTGTATATTCAATGATAGTCTGTTTAACTTTTTCGGAAAGATTTTGAGCGGGATAAACGCTGATACTGTCACCCGAATGAACCCCCGCACGTTCGATATGTTCCATTATACCCGGGATAAGAAAATCTTCGCCGTCACAAATAGCATCAACTTCAACTTCCGTTCCCACAACATATTTATCTATCAAAACAGGATTTTCTATCATTGTTGCCATAATAACACCCATATATTCGATAATATCAGCATCATTATAAGCAATAATCATATTCTGTCCGCCTAAAACATAAGAGGGTCGCATTAGCACGGGATATCCGACTTTATCCGCAATTTCAAGGGCTTCTTTTTCGTTCATAACGGTAAAACCCTCGGGACGTGGGATTTGGCATTTTTCCAAAACCTCGTCAAAGCGTTCTCTGTCCTCTGCGGCGTCAATGCTGTCGGGAGGAGTTCCTAAAATCTCAAAACCGTATTTCCCTTGCATTGCAACTAAATGTTTTGTGAGTTTAATAGCAGTTTGCCCGCCGAATTGCACAACAACACCAAAAGGATTTTCTGTTGCAATGATAGCCTCAACGTCCTCCTTGGTAAGAGGGTCAAAGTAGAGCCTGTCGCCTGTGTCAAAATCCGTTGAAACAGTTTCGGGGTTATTGTTACAGATAATAGCCTCATATCCCGATTCTTTCAATGCCCAAACACAATGAACGGAGCAATAGTCAAACTCAATCCCCTGCCCTATTCTGATAGGACCGCTGCCGAAAACAATTACTTTGCGTTTGCCTGTATTTTTTGCCTCAATAAATTGTTTTGCCTCATTCTCTTCGTCAAAATCAGAGTAAAAATAAGGTGTTTCGGCTTTAAATTCTCCGGCACAGGTATCAACCATTTTAAAAGTTGCAAGGCGGCGTTTGATATTTGAAAGATTTTGACCGCTTATCTTTGAGATAGTATTGTCAAGATAGCCGTATTTCTTTGCAATATCATATTTTTCCTGTGTTAACTCATCTGTTTTCAACCATTCTTCAAGTTTCACAAGATTGCTTAATTTCTCTAAAAACCATATGTCAATTTTAGTCAAATCGTGAATTTGCTGAGGAGTTATACCTCTTTTTAATAATTCAAATATCTGAAAAGCTCTCTCATCGTCAGCCTCGGGGAGTTTTGAAAGGAGTTGTTCGGTTTCAACTTTTTGCAATTTCGGCAAATTAAGACTGTCAATCCCCAACTCGACAGACCTTGCCGCTTTCATCATTGCCTGTTCAAAACTGACACCGATTGACATAACTTCCCCTGTTGCTTTCATCTGTGTACCCAAATTACGTTTTGCATATACAAATTTATCAAATGCCCATTTGGGAAATTTTACAACAACATAGTCCAAAGCCGGTTCAAAACAGGCATATGTTTTTCCTGTCACTTGATTGATAATTTCGTCAAGAGTATATCCGATTGCTATACGGGTTGCAACTTTCGCAATAGGATAGCCTGTTGCTTTTGAAGCAAGAGCAGACGACCTCGACACACGAGGGTTAACCTCAATTACCGCATATTCATAGCTTGTGGGATGTAAAGCAAATTGACAATTACATCCCCCCTCAACTTTAAGTTCATTGATAATATTCAAAGAGGCAGTTCTCAACATCTGATATTCTCTGTCGGTTAATGTCACCGCCGGAGCAATAACGATACTGTCGCCTGTATGAACACCTACAGGGTCAAAATTTTCCATAGAACAAACGGTTATAACATTGCCTTTTGCATCACGGATAACCTCAAACTCTATTTCTTTCCAACCGCTTATACATTTCTCGATTAATACTTGAGTAATGGGTGAAAGTCTTAAACCGTTTGTGGCAATCTCGTAAAGTTCATCACGATTGGCTGCAATACCGCCCCCTGTGCCGCCTAAAGTAAAAGCAGGACGAACAATAACGGGATAAGTAATAACCTCTGCAAAATCCAAAGCGTCCTCAACTGTTTCAACAACCTTTGAGGGGATACAAGGTTCTCCTATTTTCTCCATAGTATCCTTAAAAGCTTGGCGATCCTCTGCTTTATGGATTGTTTCGGGATTAGCACCCAACAACTTAACATTTTCAGCCTCTAAAAAACCCTCGGCGGCAAGCTGCATTGAAAGAGTTAAACCTGTTTGTCCCCCTAATGTTGAGAGAATACTGTCAGGTTTTTCAATCTTTATTATCTTTCTTAAAACAGGCAAAGTCAGCGGTTCGATATAAATCTTATCCGCCATAGCTTTATCTGTCATAATGGTTGCCGGGTTTGAGTTCACAAGCACAACTTCCAAGCCTTCCTGCTTTAACGCACGGCAAGCCTGTGTACCCGCATAGTCAAATTCGGCTGCCTGTCCGATTACAATAGGACCGCTGCCGATTACCAATACTTTTTTTATGTCTTTTCTCAATGGCATTTTTTATATTATCTCCTTGTTATTCAGAGAATACTTCTATACTATTCTAATCGGGGAAAATCGGGGCGAAAATTTCTTTTATGCTGATTTTTAAATCGTCACCGTAAAGCGTTGTGGTAATAAACTCGTCACTTTTACATTCTTCTGTTTCTTTTTCAAAAAAGAAATATACATTATTTATCTCAAAACGTTTTTCTTCATTTAATACATAAACCTCAATGGTTTTAGCATCGGGAGAAACAATCCAATATTCTTTAACACCGTATTTTTCGTAAATATCTTTTTTTACGCCCCTATCATATATATGCGTTGACTTTGAAAGCACCTCAACAATAAAATCTGGAGCGCCTTTAACTTTACCGTCAATAAACTTATTCTTATCGCAAAGAACAAGTATATCGGGTCTTAAAATATTAGAATTATCAAAAAACACATCAGTATCAGTCCAAGCCTCACATCTTCTTCCTTTAAGAAAATTCTCAAGAACCGAAGATATTCTTAAAGCAATTTTATTGTGTATAGGACTTGCACTTGCAAGCATTAAAACCTGCCCGTCAATAATTTCATATTTCTTATCTTCCCAATGGGAATATTGCTTTTTAACTGTGTTTTCCATAGCAACCTCCTATTAACGAGTATGCGGATTATTCGGATTATTCGAACTGATAAACCAAAGAATAAAGAAAAAAATATGCAGTAACGCAAAACAAACTGCCGACATAACAATACAAAATCGAATATTTGAGAATAATTTGTTTTTACGGAATATTGCACAAAAAGCAACAGACGTTATCATTTGCGGCATAATATTGAGCGTTATATACTCACCGATTATATGAAAAAACAGCAGTCCGTAAGTCAACACAGCCCATATTAAAATAAAAGTCAAACCCTCTTCACTCAAAACTTTTCTCGTTTTTTCGTCAGATATTTCAAGTTCAACGTTGTATTCTTCTTTTTCATTATATTCTTCGTTTTCCATAACAACCTCACATCACGGATACCCGAAATATCCAAACAGTATAAACAACCATATAAAAACAAATAATCCTAAACATATCAATGACATAATTAAACAAAACGCAACGTTAAGATAAAAATGATTTTTACGAAACACTATGCAATAAGCTATGGAAGTTATTACATTGGAATATATGATAGGCGGTGAAAGAGTATCATATCCGAAATAATCTCGACATATTTTAACAAAAACTTTCGCATATTCAGGCGTTTCTTCTAAACAAAACGTTAAGAAAAGTGCAATAAAGAGCCATAATACAACATAAAACAAAACGTCTTTAAGCAAAGGACTTTTTTGTGCCTTTATCAGATATTTAAAATATTCATTATATTCTTTATTTTCCATAGCCCCTCACATCAAAAATACCAAAACAATAGCACCGAACCATAGCACAAAATACAAACCTAAACATATCAGCGACATAATTCCGCAAAACGCAACGTTGAGATAGAATCTGTTTTTTCGGAAGTTCAAACAAAAAACTGCAGGGGTTATTACATTGGAATATATAATAGGCGTTGGATATTCATCAATATCCCTTAAAAAAGACGCTAATTCACCAAAAAAGAATATTAAGTCATCTGACCACCAAGGCAAGAAAAAAGCAATAAGAAACCATAATACAGTATAGAACAATATTTCTTTACAAAAGGTGTTTTGCAACTTTTTCATATCATAATTTTTCTATAAACTCGTCAAACAAGAAAGTGGTATCAAGAGGGCCTCCGTGGGCTTCGGGGTGAAATTGAACGGTAAAAGCATTGCAATTTTTGTATCTAACACCCTCACAGGTATTGTCATTTGCGTTGATATGCGAAACAACACCGATTTCTTTTGAAATACTTTCTTTCATAACAGAATAACCGTGATTTTGAGAGGTGACATAAGTTTTACCCGAATAAAGGTCAATAACAGGCTGGTTTGCTCCTCTGTGACCGTATTTAAGCTTTGTTGTACGTCCGCCGTTGGCAAGACACATTAACTGATGTCCCAAACATATACCGAAAATAGGAATATCTGTTTTACAGAGTTTTTTCAGCGTTTCAATAATTTCAATATTATCTTCGGGGTTGCCCGGACCGTTTGACAGCATAATTCCATTTGGTTTATAAGACATTATTGTATCAAAATCGGTATTTGCAGGCATAACAACAACCTGACAATCCCTTTTTTCAAGTTCACGTCTGATATTATGCTTATAACCGTAATCCATTAACACAACTGTATATTTCTTGCTTTGAGAACCGTATATTTCAATTTCTTTGCAAGTTGTGTTCTCAACAGAATTTTCTATTCTAAAACGCATAATCTGACTTCTTAATTGTTGCAGAACATTTTCGTCACGAACATTTTCATTTGTAATAACGCCGTTCATAACACCGTGTTCACGGATTTTTCGGGTGAGGGAACGAGTGTCAATAGAATGAAGTCCGATAATATTCTGTTTTTTCAGAAAATCGTCAATATTACCCTTGGAACGGAAGTTTGAGGGCATATTACACCATTCACGAACAATATATCCCCCTACCTGTGAGCGGTTACTTTCAAAATCTTCTAAATTAACGCCATAATTGCCAATCAATGGAAATGTCTGAGCGACAAGCTGACCGTAATAAGAGGGGTCGGTTAATGTTTCCTGATATCCTGTCAATCCTGTTGTAAATACAACCTCACCGTAAGCAGTTCCCACAGCACCGAAACTGTTTCCCTCATAAATCGTTCCGTCCGCCAACAACAGATAAGCCTTTTTAGATAAATTAAACATTTTTAAAATTCCTTGTTTTTGAAATTTAGAGGATATAGTTATTCTGTTTTTTACTATAGTCTGCCAATTGCTTTATTCAATGCGTTTCTCATATTAATCGCTTCGGTTCTTGCACATTCTTCAAAATCTTCAGCAGGGCGATTTTGTGCTGTATAAGCACACATTATCCCCCTTGAGGAGTTTACTATTGCACCCAAACCGTCTTTGTCAAAAGCACCCTTAACGCTGTCTGCCGCTCCGCCCTGTGCACCATAACCGGGAACAAGGAAAAATGTATGCGGCAAACGTTGACGTAAAGTTGTTAATTGCTCGGGATATGTAGCTCCCACAACCGCACCTACTTTTGAATAACCATATTCGCCGATTGTCTCTTTACCCCAAACCTCGCAATAATCTCCCATTATCTCATAAAGTGAAGTTTTTCCCATAAGTCGGTCTTGAAGTTCACCGGAAGAGGGGTTAGAAGTCTTTACCAAGACAAATATGCTTTTATTAAATTCAACACAAGTTTTTAAAAGAGGATTGATACAATCTGTTCCTAAATATCCATTAACAGTAAGTGCATCTGTTCCGAAAACTTCCGCTGCAATATCGGATATTTTTATTTTACCCAGAAAAGCTGTTGCATATGCTGTCATAGTTGAACCTATATCATTGCGTTTGCCGTCTGCAATAACATATAACCCCTTAAGCTGTGCATATTTAACCGTTTTTTCAAAAGCCAAAATGCCGTGGTGTCCGAACATTTCATAATATGCCATTTGCGGCTTAACCGCAGGTACAATATCCTCAACTGCATCTATAATCTTTTTATTAAACTCAAATATCGACTTCGCTACTGCATTTAAAGTACACCCGTCCTCTTCAAAATGTTTTCTCTTAATACTCTCAGGTATAAAATCCAAATTCGGGTCAAGTCCCACAACAGTTGGATTATTCTTCTCTACTATCTTCTCAATCAATCTATCCACTTTTTTCCTCTTCTCTCCATTTCAGAGTATTACTACTCTCGAAGTTCCGTAGTTATTGTTATAGTTGGCACTTTAGCTGACATTAGTTTTACTTTTCTTTTTCATTTTTCTATTCACTTTAGAGTTTTACGCCCCTCCGAGTTCCGTAATTATTGTTATAGTTGGCATTTTAGCTGACATTTTTTATTTTTCTGCTCGTTCCGGAGAAACACACCTCTCAAAGTTCCGCAGTTATTGTTATAGTTGGCACTTCTCTGACACCGCACACCCCCACTAAAAATCGCCCTCGTGTAACACTTTTCCTTTTAAGGTTAAACCTTTAAAACAAGAGTTTCTTGCTTTTGATTGGAATTTTTCAGGTTCAACTGTCCATTCCTCGTCAAGGTCAACTGTAATAAACTCCTCGGGGTCGGGCAATCCCAAAATGCGGCGTGGATTGAAAGACATCAACTGTATTATTCTATTAAGAGGAACAAGTCCGGTATGATAAAGTGCAGTTAAAGTTGCCGCAAGAGAGGTTTCAAGTCCCACAACACCGTTAGGAGCAGTAAGAAAATCTGCCTTTTCTTCAACTGAATGAGGAGCGTGGTCGGTGACAATGCAGTCTATAGTTCCGTCTTGAATACCATTGATAATAGCTTTAACGTCATTTTTCGTCCGCAAGGGCGGGTTCATTCTGTAATCTGCATCTTTTTTGAGTAATTCGTGTTCGTTAAGCATAAAATAATGGGGACAAGTTTCACAAGTAACTTTTACCCCATTACTTTTGGCATTACGGATAATTTCAACGCTGCCCCCGGTAGAAACGTGGGCAATATGTATTCTTGTATTGGTTTTATATGCCAAAGCAACTTCACGCGCTGTAATACTATCCTCCGAAAGCCTATTCATACCTTTAACTGATAACGATTTTGAAATCTCACCCTCATTTATTATACCTCCATTGATTATAGCTAAATCTTCACAATGGGATATAACAGGTAAACCGCTTTTAAAAGCCTCAACTAAGGCTCTCTCCATTAATTCTTTGCTCTCAACAGGTTTGCCGTCGTCGGAAACCGCAACTGCACCCGCCGCTTTTAATGCTTTAAAATCTGTAAGTTCTTCGCCCTGCATACCTTTTGTAATACAGGCAACAGGAAAGACCTTGAAATCAGCTTGCTTTGCTTTTTCCAGTATATATTTAACAACATCGGGATTATCAACAGGAGGATTAGTATTCGGCATACAGGCAACACCGCTGAAACCGCCTTGTGAAGCGGCTTTTGAACCCGATATAATATCTTCTTTATGGGTAAATCCCGGGTCACGCAAGTGAACGTGCATATCAAACAAAGAGGGAATTTGTATTATATTACTCATTAATATATAACCCTTTCTTCTGCTTTTCCTTTTTGTTGCGATAATTTTATCATACTAATAAATACACCTAAAAAAAAACACTTATCTTAATGCAGATAAGCAACGAGTTCGGATATTACCGCCTAAACATAAATGCCCAAACTGCATTATGATAATTATATCATAAAAAAATCTTTTGTCTATAGTTTTTAGAAAAAATGTTGAAAAATATATTTTATACTGTTATAATAGTGCGATGTCATAAAAAAAGGGGGCAATTGCTACGATAAAATATTATAATACCATTGACAATACAGTAACAGAGGTGGATAGCCCTAAAGACGGCACTTGGATTTCTGTTGTTGCTCCCGATGAAGAGGAAATTAAATACATTACAGAACGCTTTAAGCTTGATACCGGCTTTGTTCGCTCCTCTCTTGACGAAGAAGAAAGCTCCCGCATTGAAAGCGAAGAAGACCAAACTCTTATTATCGTCGACTATGCCGTTGCAGATACCAATACTATGGGAAGAGCGGTTTTTTTCTATACTATGCCTATGGGTATTATAATCACAAAAAAAAATGTTATAACAATCAGCCTTAAAGATAATAATATTATTGACGAAATGTCAAGCGGTATGATGAAAAATATCAATACCACTTATAAAACACGTTTTGTTTTGCAATTGCTTTTAAGAATTGCAACCCGATTTTTAGCATATCTCAAACAGATTGATAAATTAACCAGTTTCACGGAAAAACAACTCCACGTTTCTATGAAAAATGCCGAGTTGATACAATTGCTTGATTTAGGAAAATCTTTGGTTTACTTTTCCACCTCCCTCAAAGCCAATCAAGCAACTTTAGACCGAATGTTTCGCAGCGGAAATATCCACCTCTATGAAGAAGACCGAGATTTATTGGAAGATGTTTTGATTGAAGTTAAACAGGCAATTGAAATGGCACAAATTTATTCCCAAATTATCAACGGAATGACAGAAAGTATCAGTGCAATTATCAATAATAATATGAACACGGTAATCCGAAAGCTTACAGTTATCACCATTCTCCTTGCCATTCCCACAATAATCTTCAGTTTTTACGGTATGAACGTACAAAACCTCCCACTAATAGACAATCCCTTATGGTCAATCCTCTTTGCATTCTTAGGCACAAGCATAGCCGCTTTCATCCTAAAACTCAAGTAGTTACTTTTCTCTTAGTAGCAGGGGCGGTGGCTATCGAAGTTCCGTAGTTATTTTCATAGTTGGCACTTCAGTTGACATTGGTTTGACTGTATATAAAAATCCCCTTTTCAAAGGGCATTTTTTTAGCGTACTGGGTTAGATATTTGTTATTTTGAGAGATAGTCAGAGTTTTTTAAAGAATTTTTGCTAAAACCATAAAATTCCGTTCAAAATAACAAATATCTAACTCCGTAAGCTGAAAAAATCCAAAAACATTTCCCTATACCTCTTAAAATAACAAATATCTAACTCCGTAAGCTTAAAAAATCCCCTTTGAAAAAGGGGATTTTTATATACAGTTAAACCAAAGCCTGACGAGTGCCAACTATGAAAAGAACTAGGGAACTTCGATAGTTGCCGACCCTGCAACTAAGAGAAAAAAG
>JAISIJ010000319.1 GCA_031262245.1 Oscillospiraceae bacterium
ACGACGGTGTGAAAATTGAGATTACAGATACAGGTAACGGTATTTCAAAAGAAGATATTGACTTGATTTTCGACAAATATTACCGCAGTGAAAATCATAAACGTACTACTGTAGGAACAGGTTTGGGGTTGTCTATAGTTAAGGCAATTCTCAAGAAACATCGCTATCCGTATGGGGTAAAAAGCACTATCGGCAACGGCACAACATTTTGGTTTAAAATTTTAAAATAATTTTTAAAAAAATTTAGTTTTTACTTGACAGGGTTTAACGCTTAGTGTATAATATCACAGTTGTTTATACAATATTATATGTTAAAAGTCACTGAGGAGAAGTACTCAAGTTGGTGACGAGGCGCCCCTGCTAAGGGTGTAGGTCGGTTAATCACCGGCGCGAGAGTTCGAGTCTCTCCTTCTCCGTAAAAACAACCTTTCTTATGAGAGGTTGTTTTTTGTTTGTATATAAAAATAAATGTTGACAAAATTTAAAAAGAAGATATAATAATATAAAATAAGTTTTGTTGTAAAGGAGAATAATATGGACACTACTGCAACATCTTTAGGAAATGCTTTAAGTTTTTATGTTCCTCAACAATTACAAAATATATCAAACATTAAGGATAAAACTCATATAAGAATTGAAGCAGAGCCTAATAAATTAATAATTACAAAAATCTCCGAACCGCGTAAACATATCCCTCTTGCCGAACGTATAAAGGATTTTAAAGGTGAACCTTATGTTTTATCTCAAGAAGATAAAGAGTGGTTAAAGTTAGAACCGGTAGGAGAAGAAGAATAAACTTAAACAAAGGAATAAAAATGCTGTATTTTGACAATGCCGCTACTATGCAACCCCATTATAAAGCTCTTGAGGTATATAAAAGAACTGCTGAAGAAGTATTCGGAAATCCGTCGTCTTTACATACTTTAGGGGTTAAAGCGGAACAGGTTATTAACGAAAGCCGCAAAGTTTTGGCAAAAGAATTGAGTTGTGACCCTGATAATATTATTTTCACAAGCGGAGCAACCGAGAGTAATAATTTAGGGCTTTTCAGCTCTGCTTCGGCTTACGGTCGCAACGGTTCTCGTATTGTTACCACCTCTGTGGAACACCCCTCTGTCGCCGAGCCGCTGAAATATCTTTCAACAAAAGGTTTTGAGGTTGTATATATAAAACCCGACAGGAACGGTGAGATTAATCCACAGGAATTTTTAGAGGCTGTTAACGATAATACCTGTTTAGTTTCCTGTATGCTTGTCAATAATGAAACAGGATATATTTTACCCGTAAGGCGGATATTTACAGCAATTAAGCATAAAAACTCCCGTGTTGTGACACATTGCGATGCTGTTCAGGGATTTATGAAAATTCCAGTAAAAATGACTGATTTACAGGCTGATTTAATTACAGTATCTGCACATAAAATCGGTGGAGTTAAAGGTGTGGGGGCTTTGATTAAGAGTAAAAATGTTCGTATTATACCGCAGATTTACGGCGGCGGACAAGAGAGGAATTCTCGCAGCGGTACGGAAAATGTGCCTGCAATTGCCTCATTCGCCTCTGCTGTTGAATATACAAAAAAAGGAGAAGAATTAATTTCTTTTTTAAGAAATAATCTTAACCGAGAGTATATTACAATTAATTCCCCTGAAAATGGCTCTCCTTATATTTTAAACGTATCTGTTGAGGGAGTAAAATCCGAAGTAATGCTGCACTTTTTGGAAAGTAAAGAGATTTATGTTTCAAGCGGCTCTGCTTGTTCAAAAGGTAAAGTCAGCGGAGTGTTGAGAGAATTCGGTGTTAAAAATCCTGATTTTTCAATTAGGATAAGTTTGTCTGACGAAAGCACTAAAAATGATTTAAGAACATTGATTAAAGCTATAGACGAAGGATATAATTCTTTGTTGCATATGAGGTAATTATGATTAATAAAACTGCGTTTAAAACAATAGCTGAAAACCGCAAAGCTTTTCACGAATATTATGTAATGGAAACCTTTGAAACAGGCATTGAGCTTGTGGGAACAGAAGTAAAATCTTTGAGGAGCGGCGGGTGTAATCTGAAAGACGCTTGGGTTGCGATTGAAAACGGCGAAATGCTTGTTAAGGGTATGCACATTTCCCCATACGAAAAAGGTAATATTTTCAACCGTGAACCCTTAAGAGTACGCCGCTTGCTTATGCACAAAAAAGAGATACTCAATCTCTTTGGTAAGATAAAACAAGAGGGGCTTACCCTTATTCCATTAAGTGTATATTTCAAAGGCTCGTTGGTTAAAGTTAAATTAGGACTTTGTAAGGGTAAAAAATTATATGACAAGCGAGCTGTTTCCGCAAAACGTGAGGCCGAACGCAATATTGACAGGAGTATTAAAGAGAAAAACAGGGGATAAATTACTGTTCAATCTCTGATAAATATTCTTCCAATTTTTCTATATCTTTTTCACGGTAAATGTGAAATATCGGATAATATGTGTCAATCAATAAATCATAACCTAAAACTTTAGCACGAACACAAAGCCACCTGTCTTCACCTATTAAAGATATATTAGGGATAGGACTGAAAGAAAGTCCTCTCTCTAAAGCTTCTCTTTTTATCAGACTTACTCCGCCGAAACCGCCTACACTGTAAACCCCCTTTTTCCTTAGTTTATCTAAAAAAGCTTCCGCTGATTCCTCCGGTGAATCCATTTTATATTGGTCATATTTCCAAGCATTGGGCAGTAAATTCCCGTTAGGTGTCCATTTAGACCACAATATCTCTGATACAATAGGTTTATCAAGACTTATTAAGTGATTTATTAATTGAGGATGTATAATTTCATCGGTATCAATATTAAAAATATAGTCATATCCGTTATCTCGTGCATAATCCATTGCCATATTTCTGAATTGTGCTACACGAACCATTAACGGAGAATTCCAACTGTGAGTAATCTCATTAACTTGATAATTCGGTCTTTCGTCC
Organism: Oscillospiraceae bacterium; assembly: GCA_031262245.1. Taxonomy (GTDB): domain Bacteria; phylum Bacillota; class Clostridia; order Oscillospirales; family Ruminococcaceae; genus BNZF01. Next base: position 2,965 of record JAISIJ010000319.1, read on the forward strand.
GTAATTTTCTTTATAATAACCTTTGAGTTTTCGGGATTGAAATTATCAAGTAATAAACGGGAGACATCTATATCGTTATCATCAATAAAGAAAAAATCTAAAATTATATCCTCTTTTTTTATCCTATATAAACTTTCAATGAAATGTTTTAATATTTTCGGGTTTCTTCTCACAGGACTTCCCATTAAAACCTTTTTTTTATCACTCATAATAATCTCCTCTGAAAATATATTTTATTATTAAACCGCAACGAAAGTTGCGGTTTAATATCTGCTATGTGTTTCGGTTGTCTGCCAAAGGCAGACGAGAAACATAGCACACGAGCAACAAAAGTCCTCGAGCGGCTTTGCCGCGAGAGCCAAGACTTTTGTTGCGGATTATTATATAATTATATGTTTAAAGGTATCAAAAAGTGCTTTTATTTTAAATATTAAGACACAACGAAAGTTGTTGCGGATTAATATTATAGTCAAAATATAACTTTAATTTGTCAAGTTTTTTGCTTGACAAATTTTTTATTTTAAAATATACTGTTAATGTATGTTTACATAAACTTAAAAAGAGGGTAAAAGACTATGATAATAGTCAAAAAATTCAAGTTTTTAATATCCCTGTTAGGATTGCTGATTGTACCCCTGTTATATACCGCAGAAGCAGCGGAGTCTGATTTTACGGTATATATGACCGAAGATACGCCTTTTGTTTATGAAAGAATTATCTATAATGTTTTTAATTCACAAAATATCGACCCTGTTATTAAGCGTTTCAACATTGTTGAAGAAAGTGTACAAGCAGACAAAAATACTGTTCTGTTTGATGTAAAAAACACAGCATTAACAACATATTTTACCTCACTTAATGTTGATATAGAGGGTTATGATTTTTACTGTAATAAGGAGAATACAGAAATTGCGTCCATTCTGAAAAAAGGATTGGAAGAAATCCAAACCAACGGTGTATATAACCGCATAATAAAAGGACAGTCAGCTACTCTCCCCGGCGATAAAGTTGTTTTTGTATTAGGTTCTTACAGCAGTGAAATGAAGTGGGAATCTGATTTTGCCAATGCTGTTCACAAAAGTTTTGATAATTATAACAGCAATGTTTCAATTTTCCTATACGAAATGGGATTCAGACGTATTAATAACGAAGCCGCCCAATTTAAAGCCGCAGAGGACTATATACGAGCAAGTTTTGTTAACGAATATCCCGATGTTATAATAACAGCGGATAATAATGCTTTGACTTTTATTAACAGATATCACGATAAATATTTCCCCGATGTTCCTGTTGTTTTTTGCGGAGTTAATTTTTTTAACGAAAGTCTTATTTCCGAAATAAGTGATTGTTCAACAGGTATTGAAGAGTCTACTGCTCCTTTCAAAACTATTGACGTTGCTTTGAAAATTAACCCGGATTATAACAAAGTGTATTTTATATGTGATAATACACCTACCGCAAAACCTATTAAAGACAGTTCAATTGAAGGCGTTGCAGAGCGTTACGGTGATAAATTTGAAGTATTATATAATAAAGACGAACCGTTAAGTGAAACTATCAACGAAATTAATGCCCTTGATAGTAATACAATGGTAATTTTACTTACTTACTATATTGACAGCAACGGTCGGTTTTATACAGAAGACGAGTTATGTGATATATTTGACGAACAACTGAAACGCCCTGTGTATCTCAAAATGTCCAGTTTTACGCCCGGTCATACTACAGTAGGCGGTGTAATGTCAAACAGTGCCAGTTTTGGCAAAGGTGCGGCAGAAATTGCACAACGGATTTTAGACGGCGAAAAAGTATCGAATATCCCTATTATAAATGCTGCCGAAAGCACGGAAATATTCGACACCGCTACTTTTAATCGTAGTGCCTTAAACCGTTTTGATATAAATGATAAACTACTCCCTCAAAACTCAACTATTTTAAATGAACCTGTTTCTGCATTTAAAAATAATCCTAAATTGCTTATCACTCTTATTGCAATAATAATCGGTGCGGTAATTATCGCTGTTGTTTCCATTATATTCTCTTATGTATTGGGGAAACGTAACAGAGCATTGTTAGAGGCTCAAGAAAACTTAGTAGAAAAAGACAAACTCATTGAATTTCAAAAGAAAATGAATGAAAATCAAGAGTTTGTGGGCAGTATTTTAGACTTAGCCCCCTATCCTTTCTCAATGAATGTTGAGGGGAAAGTAATAAGTTATAACCAAGCTTTTATAAATACTTTCGGTGCTTTTAATGAGGACAGCAGCCTTGCTGATGCTTATGAAGACGAAGAAATGCTGAAAAAGATTGATACTCTTGTTTCCGAGGGTTCGGAAGTTATCAGTCACCCTGTTATACTTAAAACAAAAGAGGGCAAAAAGCGTTTTCTTGTTTCTGCAACAACTGCTAAATATAACCGAACAGATACAGCAATACATTGGGCAATTGACGTCGAAGAATTGGAATTGCGTTCCGATAAAATCCGCACTGCACATAAATTATTGCGTGACCTTATCATTGCTTTGCCTGTACCCTTAGTCATTATAAATCCGGAAAACCACGCCCTTGTTATTGCCAATAATGCCGTTTCCGAACTTGAAGAAAAATATAATATTGCTTTAACCAAAGGCGAAAGATATGAAAAAATAATCACCGAATATCTTGCGGCAAAAGACGAACAGGGTACAGTTGCAGTTGAAACTTTCAACGTTCACTTTGTAATCTCCTTTATATTGAAAAATAACGAGAAATTCAGTATGAATCTCCTTGCCGGTGAGGCAATGTTTGAAAATTCTCCTGCAATTATTCTGTCAGGTATTGATATTTCCGCCCAACTTAAACAGGAACATCTCCTTAAGATTGCGGCTGAACGTGAGAAGACGGAAAATGAAACAAAATCTATGTTTGTTGCAAATATGTCCCACGAAATGCGAACACCTCTCAACGCTATAATCGGTATGTCAACAATTGCCTTAGCCTCTGACGATATGGATAAAATTATGAATTGTATCCATAAAATCAATGATGCTTCCCAACACCTTTTGGGTGAGATAAACGATGTTTTGGATATGTCAAAACTGGAATCGGGTAAAATGGATTTATTTAACGAAGAATTTGAGTTTGTTAAATGTATCAATAAAGTTACCGATATGCTTACATTCAAAGCAAATGAAAAAAATCTTACACTTAAATCAAACCTCGACCCCTCAATCCCTGTAGTATTAGTAGGTGACGGTCAAAAATTAGCACAGGTTATTACTAATATTATGAATAATGCAGTTAAGTTTACGCCTGACGGAGGAGATATTACACTTACCGCAGAATTGCTTGACGAAAATGTGCCTATTACTCAAAAGAATGAAAAAGGTGAAAACGAAACCGTTTCCGGCTATGAGATTAAAATCAGTATAAAAGATACAGGTATCGGCATTACAAAAGAACAGCTTGATAAACTGTTTAAACCCTTTACTCAAGCAGATTCTTCCACTGCACGCAATTTCGGTGGCACAGGTTTGGGTCTTACAATCTCAAAATCTATTGTTGAACTTATGAACGGAAGAATTTGGGTCGTTTCAGAATACGGCAAAGGTTCTGACTT
>JAISIJ010000346.1 GCA_031262245.1 Oscillospiraceae bacterium
TAATGCAATTGATTGAAGAAGAAAATTCGGTAGACAGATTTGTAACCCCGACAGCTGTTTCTTTTGGTGCATTGGATACAAAAATACGATTTAATGGGAACAAACAACTTTTGCTTACGGAACTTTTTCAAGAAGCGGAGGAGAATGGGTTTGAGGTAAGGATAGGAAATAGTAACATTAAAAAATAAAATAGATTATGAAAATCAAAACATTAAAAATTAAAAACTTCAGAGGTTATAAAGATGAAGTTGAAATCGAATTTGGAAACCTAACGGCATTTGTAGGTAAAAATGACATTGGAAAATCTACAATATTGGAAGCATTAGACATTTTTTTCAACGAAGGCAAAGGTGTTGTAAAGCTTGACAAAGATGATACAAATAAACAAGCGACAGAAAACGGAGACAATGAAATTGTTCTATCTGTTTGCTTTGAAGAGTTACCTACGAGTATTGTAATTGACAGTACAAATAAAACAACATTACAAGAAGAATACTTACTTAATTCAAATAACCAACTTGAAATTATTAAAAAGTATCCAAATGCAGGAAAAGAAAAAGTTTTTATTAAAGCTAACCACCCAACAAACTCAAACTGTAACGACCTTTTACAAAAGAAAAATACAGATTTGCAGAAAATAATTAGAGATAATTCGATTTCATGTGAAGATCAAACAAGAAATGCAATAATGAGAACTTCAATTTGGAATCATTATGGTTCTGATTTACAACTATCTGAAATAGAGATAGATGTAACAAAAGGCGATGGAATTAAATCAATATGGGATAAATTATCATCTTATTTACCACTTTATTCTCTGTTTCAATCTGACAGAAAAAATAGTGATGGAGATAGCGAAGTGCAAGACCCGTTGAAAGAAGCTGTAAAACAAATTTTGAACGATACTGCATTAAAACAGAAATTTGAAGAAATTGCAACAGAAGTTAAGACAAAGTTGCAAGATGTAGCAACAAGAACATTAGACAAAATTCAGGAAATGAACCCTGAAATAGCAAATACATTAAATCCTGTTATTCCATCAGCAAAAGATTTGAAATGGGGAGATGTTTTCAAATATGTTTCAATTGCGGGCGATGAAAATATTCCAATTAACAAAAGAGGAAGTGGCGTTAAACGACTTATTTTATTAAACTTTTTCAGAGCAGAGGCTGAACGAAGAAAAATAGAACGAGATACTCCAAGCATAATTTATGCAATAGAAGAGCCGGAAACTTCTCAACATACAGAACACCAGAAAAAATTAATACAAGCTTTCTTATCTCTTTCCGAAAGTGATAATACCCAAGTTATCATTACAACTCATAGTGCTGCATTAGTAAAGGAATTAAAATTTGAGCACTTGCGACTTATTCAAACAAATACAACAGGCAAAACTATTGAAAAAGTATTAGCAAACCAATTGCCATATCCGTCTTTGAATGAAGTTAATTATTTAGCATTTTCGGAAATATCAGAAGAATATCACAATGAATTATATGGACATATTGAATTTGAAGGCAAAATAAATGAATTCAAGAGTGGCAAATCGCAAGATATGGATTATAAGAAAACGAAAAAAGGACAAGAAATTTCCGAGAAACTTATTTTGACTGAATATATTAGGCATCAAATCCACCACCCTGAAAATAAATCCAATGCAAGATACACTTTTGAACAATTAAAAGAATCAATAGAATTAATGCGAACATTTATACAGGGACTGCACTGACGATTAAATCTCCACTCCGATACCCCGGTGGCACCACGAGTCCCGATTTTGTCTATGCGATAAAAAAGCCGAACACAGAAGATATTTCGTTGCATTTTGTGGTTGAAACCAAAAGCGACAACTTGCGGTTATCAGACAAAATCGCAATAGAAGCCCAAGAAAAAGCATTTGCCGCAATGGGTGGTAATTTGGAATGGCGAATGGAAACTGATGTGAGAGAGTTTGAAATGGATTTGAAGTGTTTATCTGGAAAATAAAACTTATGCTAATGGTGAATAAAAAATTGTAATTTTATGAAAATTATCAATATTGCGTAAAATATTGCACGGTATTACTCTAACAAAGTGATAATACGATAAAACAGATAAAAGATATATTAAACTCTTCGTATATGGTAAAAACGCTTTTATAGATTTGAAAATGAAAAAGTTAAGCATAAAAAACAGCACCGTTCAGTTTCTTGCTTTTGTGAGCGAGCAAGGCGGCGACACGGTTGATATTGCATTTGAGAACGGCGACTTATGGGCGAGCGAAAAAGTGATGGCAACGCTTTACGGCATTGACCGCAGCGGAATTGCACGACATATAAAAAACATTTTTGCGGATAGGGAATTGGACGAAAAAGTGGTATGTGCATTTTTTGCACACACCACTCAACATGGTGCTATTGAAGAAAAAACGCAGATAAAGGAAGTAAAGTTTTATAACCTTGATATGATTATTTCTGTCGGCTATCGCGTTAATTCCGCTCAAGCGGTTAATTTTCGCCGATGGGCAACTTCGGTACTGAAGGAATTTGCCCAAAAGGGTTACATTCTTGACCGTAAGCGAATGGAAAACGGACGATTTTTTGACGAAGATTATTTTGA
>JAISIJ010000415.1 GCA_031262245.1 Oscillospiraceae bacterium
TAATTAGGCACATTAAATAGTGTTTGCTGTTTAAATTCGTCAATACTGCTGTATTTATCACCGACTTTAACTGAATATGAAAAACCTGCTGTATCTAAAACAGAACCTGCCGGCATTGAAAAGTTTTCTGCTGTAAGAATACCGCTAATCATATCAGTATTAATATTAGAAGTAATATCGGACATTGCCTTTGCATCATCTGAATTTTCAAATTCAGCCAATGCCGCCTCTATCGCCGCCGGCATTGCAGCCTCAACAGCAGAGGGCAAAGCCTCATCAACAGCTTGTATCAGCAAGTTTTCATATCCGGGTGTGATTTCCGTAACACCGCTTGCCGCCAAACCCGCTTTAACCTGTTCTTCAACTGCAACTCTGACTTGTTCTTCAACAACAGGTTCTACTTGTGCCGTAATTTGTTCTAAAACAGCCGCCTGTAATTTTTCTTCAATAGATTTTTGCAACGTTTCAAGTTTTGATTTTGAGATAGTAACGTCAACCATATTCTTAAGTAAACCTGTTGCCGTAACCGAGGCTACACCCTCAACGCTTTCAATCTCCGGCAAAATTTTATCTTCAACGTATTTATTTGCCTCAATTTCATTCATACCTTTCATTGAGGCAGTAATAACCTCAACGGGTAAAAGGTTCATATTAACTTTAATAATCATAGGTGAGCCCGCATTTTCGGGATAAGTAGGCATTGCGGTATACATATCAATCTGCTCACGCATTTCAATCATTGCACTGTCCATATTGGTATCGCCGAGAAACTGCAGCATTACCATTGAAACACTGTTTGTTGAAACCGACTGTATTTCGTCTATATTTGAAATAGTCGCAAGAGTTGATTCAAGCGGTGCGGAAATAGTAGACTCAATCTCTTCGGGAGATGCTCCGGGCAATGTTGTAACAATAACCGCATAAGGCAAATTAAGGCTAGGGATTAGGTCAACGGTCATCTTTGTCCAAGATACAACGCCTAAAATTATGACGATTATAATTGCAACAAAGACCGTAAACGGTTTTTTTACGCTGAATTTAGAAAACATATAAAACTCCTTGATAATTTTTTCAAAAGGGATTATAATATACAAACGTTTTAAAGTCAACAAACTGTTTATTATAATTTGTTTTAATGTCAACAAATTATAACAAAGTGTTGATTTTGTAAAAAATAAATAGGAAAAAGGTAAAAAAATGAAAGAAAATCAGAGAGTAAGAATCACAAAACAAATGCTTAAAGAAGCGTTAATGCACATCTTACTTGAAAAACCAATAGGAAAAATAACAATATATGAGATATGCCAAAAAGCAAATATCAACCGCTCTACTTTTTATAAGTACTACGGTTCACAATACGACTTATTAAATGAACTTGAAAACGATTTGTTTCATCAGGTCGAATTACGGCTCTCCGAAAGTAAAACAAAAGACTATAAAGACGGTATTTTGAAACTACTTGAGGAAATTGCTGTGATAAAACAAATGGCACCTTTTCATATGGAAAATTTCCCTGATGCAAATTTTGAAAGAGAATTTACAAAAAAATTATTTAATCTGCCTATTATTAACGAATTAATCACAGAAAATACCTCTGACGATTATGCAGCATGGGAAAAAGAATATCTTAAAGTGTTTTTCTGCCACGGAGGATATGCAATTATAAGAAGCTGGATTGAGAAAAATACAGAAGAAAGTTCACAGGAAATAACCGATTTAATTGTAAAGATAGGAAATGCACTTTTTTCATAGCCTTAAAGAAATTTCTCCGGAATTAAGCAACTCTCTTTTGCCGCCTTTATGCTCAATAATCAATGCCGCATTATCGTCAATATCAATGGCTTTTGCGGTAAACTCCCTGTCGGGTCTTAAAACCGTAACAGTTTTACCTATAACACAAGAGCGTTCTCTGTATGCTTTTATAAAACTTTTATCCTCAATTGTATTAAAACCTTTTTCAAAATTATTCAAAATCTCTGCCGCCAAAAGGTTTCTGTCAACGTCTTCAACAAAATCACACAAAGCAACGGAAGTATCTTTAAAAGGAAAATCTTCGGGTAATTTGTTTATATTTATACCTATACCTATAACCAAAGTGTTTAAATCTTTATTCTCAACGGATATTACACTTTCCGTAAGTATTCCGCATAGTTTCTTATTGTCAAGATATAAATCATTCACCCATTTTATCTGCGTTTTCAACCCGGTAACAGTTTCAATAGCATTACCCACAATCACCGCTGTATATGCAGTTATAAGCTGTAAAGATTCAAGAGATATAACAGGGTGAAACGCTATACTCATATACAAACCGCCTTTGGGAGAGCTAAAAGGTCTGCCTCGTCTGCCTCGTCCCGAAAGCTGTTTTCCCGTAATTACTGCAATATTCCTGTCTTTCAGCATATTGCGAGCTGTATCAATGGTGTTCTCAAAACTCACGCCTGTAATAATTTTTCCCCAAAACGCCCCTACTTTTTCCCTAATCAAGATTGACGAAAAAAGGTCGCCTGTATTCTCAAGGCGATAACCTTTTCGAGTTGAAGAGGATATTAAAAATCCATCCGACTGCAATTCTTTTATACAAGTCCAAATTACAGTTCTTGAAACATTCATTTTTTTAGCTAATTCCTCGCCGGAAATATATGTTTTTCCGTGAGCAATCAGCTCTTCTAAAATCAAATTCTTTATGTGACAAAACTCCTCTGACGGCATATTATGATTAATAAGAGGTGCAAAAAAGATGTTAAGAGAATTAATTTTGGGCATTGTCCCGAGCTTTGATATATTTTTAGCGACATTTGCATATGGTGTCAGTAAAATAAAAATATCAAAATCCGCAACACTGATTATAGCATTAACAAGTACCGTGGCATTGTGTATACCGTTAATTGCAAGCAGTTATATATCTCAATTTCTTCCCGAAAAATTCTGTTTGGTATTAGGCGTTACAATACTCATTGCCGTTGCTTTAAGCAATATCTTCAAAACCTACATAAAATCATTGGTTAAAAAAAGAAAAAAACTCAATATAACAAAATTCGGCTTTGTAATAGACGTTTATATTGACGAAACAAAAGCCGATAAAGATTTATCAATGGTTTTATCCAGCAGAGAAGCTGTGGTTTTGGCGGTAGCAGTTGCTATTGACGCGTTGGCAACAGGTTTCGGTGCAGGGCTTGCAACAGATATAAATATCGGCTTGCTTACGGTTATGTCTGTAGTGATAAATATAACCGCAGTAGTAAGCGGATTTTTATTCGGTGCAAGATGTGCAGAATGTAAACGGGATTTTTCGTGGTTGGGCGGCGTTGTTCTTATCGGTCTTGCTATTTCAAGATTGATGAAATAATATTATTAAGGGCATAAAAACTATTCAGTTTTTATGCCGTTTTTATAACATAATAAAAATTTCTAACCCACAACTAAAAATAAATCCATAAGTACCATTTTAAATTGACACACGTTGTATTTTAAATTGAACCCACAGCTGATATCCGGATTTGAACCGGAGACCTCATCCTTACCAAGGATGTGCTCTACCTACTGAGCCATATCAGCAACACTAAACGAGCTGTCAAAAAGGCAAGTTTCCCCAAGTTCCACCGAAACCCTCAAGTCCCACTCACAACTACTAAGTTCCACCGAAAACCCAAGTCCCACTCACAACTACCAATTCCCACCAGAGGATTTGATTTTCAACCGTGCCTATCCACCTAAATTGACCCACCCGTGCTATGAGGGATTCGAACCCCCGACCTTTTGGTTCGTAGCCAAATACTCTATCCAGCTGAGCTAATAGCACAAAATCGCTTGTCTATTATATATGAGAATGTGGGGATTGTCAATAAAAATTTTTAATTTGTATGATGTTACAAAATACGAAAGATTTATTTGTGAATAATAGACAAGTTTTTTAATTATATTTAATAGATATATCACTAAGAGGATTGTGCAATAAGGGCTTTTTGACCTATGTCTGTGCGATAGTATTTGTTTTTAAAATCTATTTTTACTACTGAAGCGTATGCGTTGCGAATAGCGTGAGCAAGGTTGTCGGATTTGGCGGTTACACCTAAAACACGCCCCCCGCTTGTGCAGAATTTATCGGTAAATTTTGTACCTGCGTGGTAGATAAAAGCATTTTCCAATTGCCCTTTTTCGTCTAAGCCTGTTATTTCAACCCCTGTTACATATTTTTCGGGATAGCCGCCGCTTGCCATTACAACACAACAACAAGCACCGTCCTCCCATTCTATATCTAATTCGGCGAGGGTTTCATTATAAACAGCCTCAATAATATCGGCTAAATCTGTTTTAAGCATAGGCAAAACAGCCTGTGTTTCGGGGTCGCCGAAACGGCAGTTATACTCAATAACCTTAACACCGTCGGGAGTAAGCATAAGACCGAAATACAAACAGCCTTTAAAAGGTGTTCCCTCATTAGCCATAGCGTTAATTGTGGGAAGAACTATTTTTCTTAAAGTTTCGTCTGCAATTACGGGAGTGTAATAAGGGTTCGGTGCAATTGCACCCATACCGCCTGTGTTTAAACCTCTGTCACCGTCCCAAACACGCTTATGGTCCATAGATGTTAACATAGGTTTAACCGATTTTCCGTCGGTAAAACAAAGTAAAGATACTTCGGGACCTATTAAAAATTCCTCAATAACAATCTTATTGCCGCTGTCACCGAATTTCTTATCAACCATTATGTTTTTTATTGCTTTTAAGGCAGTTTTTTCATTTTCTGCAATAATAACACCTTTACCCAAAGCAAGACCGTCAGCCTTGATAACAACAGGGTATTTTCCGTTTTTAATATATTCAATTGCTTTTTTCGCATCGTCAAATTCACGATATGCAGCCGTAGGAATGTCATATCGTTCCATTAAAGACTTTGAAAAAGACTTACTCCCCTCAAGGATTGCGGCATTTTTTCGAGGTCCGAAAGTTTTAAAACCGTTTTCCTCAAGAAAGTCAGTCATACCCATAACGAGAGGGTCATCGGGTGCAATAAAAATATAGTCGGGATTCAGTTTTTGAGCTAAAGCCAAAACGCCGTTAAAATCTGTTGCCTTAACATCAAAACATTCTGCATATTCGGCAATGCCCCCGTTGCCCGGAGTACAATAAATTTTTTCAACTTTCTTGCTTTCCGCAAGTTTCATAACAACAGCGTGCTCTCTGCCGCCGCCGCCTATTACTAATATGTTCATTATTACCTCTTATGATAGCTGTACAGGTTGCCCCGTATTTTTTATGTTAATTTTATTCAGCAAAATTAAATACTATATATTCACTATTAAAACAGAAATTCAGAGGACATTAACACTACAGGAGATTAGACTTTACAGTCATTTCTCCATATAGCCCCTCTACTTATTCGGCATTACTTAAAGCTGTGTGATAGATAGAGAATATATCATTTTCAAGAAGTTTATCCAAATTAGGATGACTGCTTGAAACAGTCAGATTTATAAAATCCGGGTCAACTTCAGTCGGCATTATTTTAAGACAAAAACTCTCGTTTCCATCTTGAGTTCTTGAAAAATAATTACTCTTATAAGTATTGCAAAAAAAAGCCATAAGCAACTCACAAATATAGACTTCCTGCTGTTTAATTTCCGATTCAAGTCTGATATTATTATAAGGAGAAATAATAAGCATTATCTCATCACCTTGAGTTTTGAAGAGCGAAACTTCAATGCGGTCTGTTTTCGGAAACTTTGCCAAAGCTAATTGGAATAAACACATTACCATAGCGTTAAAACGGTCTTTATTGACAAGTAAAGTTATATCTGTTTCAATATCGGAAGCAATATACAATTTATTTGTTTGTAAAATATCATTTGAAATCTCAACAATTCTGATTAATGAATTACTTAAATTTACACTTGTTGCAGCGAGATTTACTTTTTTATTTGTTGAATATTTTATAATTTCCGAAAGAATAGAGAAAAATCTATATAAATTCTGACAGTTTTGTACATTGTTTTCTATAGTAAGATTTATTTTATCCGAAACTTTTTTTCCTGCATTACTGTTTTTCAGAAGTTCGGTAATCCCAATTTGATTTGAAAGAACATTCATAATATGACTTCTGACAACTTCTATGTTAAAATCCAAAAACTCTTTTATATTACTGTTACTGAAAAAAGCATTAAATACTTCATACTCGCTCAAATTATTTAAACGTAGTTCACCGTAATCCATAACACTCACATCCCTGACAGTTAAAAAAATCGCTAACTGCCCACACAAAAACATCATAAAGAATTCAATCGGTGTTTTTTGTGTATCACCTTTTCTTATTCGTAATAGAAACAAGCAGAAAATTAATACAACCTAAACATTTTACGCCTTTGTAACCATTTATGTTATGTATTTTTTCTGCTGTATGACCTGCTATTTTTTAAATAACAAACTTCCCCGAATCATCATTGCGATTTTGATATTGCGATGTTAACAACCGTTTACTGTTAATATTACTGATAATAAAATAATTTTGAGCAAAACTCACGGTAAATAAAACAGAAAACGGTATTGTAAAAAACTTTATACAAAATAATATTTTCGCCCTTTGCGAAAAGTATACAAAATTAACCGTTGACTAAAAAATTAATCTCCTGATTAATCTCTATGAAAGAGTTACCGGGATACGAAAATCCGGTTGCCGCCGCGGGCGAGGGGGGGGGGTGGGGGGGGGGTGGGGGGGGGTGG
>JAISIJ010000457.1 GCA_031262245.1 Oscillospiraceae bacterium
AAGATGTTACCGAAATATTGTGTTATCCAGAAGGTAAGCAAGATACAGAATATATAATTCCTGATGGTGTTAATTCAATAGATGATTGGGCATTTGACCATTCAGACTTAACCTCAATAACAATCCCCGAGAGCGTAACTTCAATTGGTGATGCAGCATTTCAAAGCTGTGAAAATTTAACTTCAATAAGCATTCCCGAGGGTGTTACTTCAATAGGTACTGCTATGTTTAATAATTGTTCAAGCTTAACTTCAATAACAATTCCCGAGAGTGTTACTTCAATTGGCGAGGATGCGTTTTATAACTGCGATAGTCTCACAATCTCCGGCTACACCGGTTCATATGCCGAAACTTACGCACTTGAAAATGATATTCCTTTTGTTCCTCTTGAAGTCGAAACTTCCGAATCGGTTGAAATTGTTGTCGTAAAATTAGCTGATGACGGCACAGACGAGGTCAACGTCAACGATTTAGGAGTGTTAATCCAAATATTTACCGAGAAGGATACAACCACAATGACCCCGGAAATCGAAAAAGCCGATGTCTACAAGGATGGTATTCTCAATGTTAGTGATATTACAATGTTTAAGCGATATATAATCAAAAATGCAAATAAATAAGTATAGAAAAGCCGGTTATCTGCCGGCTTTTTTATTTAAATTTTTTAAAAAAACACTATTATTTCTTTAAAAGTTTGACACTATTAAAAATCTTTGCTATTATTAAACAAACTTTAAAACTCCATATCAAAAACTAATTATTTATAAAATCGGAGGGTGCATATGAAAAAATTATTTACATTGTCAGTCGTTTGGGTATTTATGTTAAGTATGACGGCGAGTTTTCCGATTACGGCAGAATATCGGCAAACAAGCACAAATCGCAGTTTTGAAATTTCAAATAGTTATGCAGAAGATGCTGAAATAACAAACGAAAACGTTGCGGAAGCTTTCGGGGATTTATTAGATACTTATGTTGAGTGCATATCCGATGAATCTCCATTTGATTTAGAAGTTAGTTTCGAAAATTTAGTATTAAATACTGCAACAGGTAAACTGGCGAATTATGATGAAGTTGATAGAGAATATTGGGGGTTTCGTTATTCAAAGATAATTGAGCCAAATGTCAATTCAATAAGTTCATATTACTCTTATGTTTCTGATTATTTTTCTGATTATTTTTCCGAAAAAGTTATTGATAAAATTGCTTATAATTATATGCCGATTGAACAAGACGGTGCATTATATGTTAAAGTGTTCAACGGACCGGATCAGCAAAATATTTACTCAAATAGTATAGAATTAATTGAATATAAAGATAATAAATACAAAGTTTCGGCTTTGTCATACGATGTAGTGTTCGCAGGATATTACGTTTTTGATATTCAGAAATTAGATAATAAATACAAAATTGTTGATGTTAAAGTAATTAACGCCGACTACTCCTCGCCATCGTCATATCAAGAAATTGAACTCAGCGGACCTATATACGCTTGTCCATCAGAAAAATCAAAACAACTTTATTCTATCAATCAAAAAGTAATACCTGTATTTTATACTACTGAAATTAACGGTGAAATATGGTACTTAGTAGACGAGTGTTATTATTTAGAAAGAGGTTATGGCGGCTGGATAAAAGGAGAAAATGATACATCCGGCATCGAAGAATTTACAAATTTAGATGTTTTCACCGCCGATGTATGGACAGAATTCGGAGGTAGTGGTGAACATTTTACCTATGAATATAATGTCTCTGCACCGGTAGGGTTAATTGACCTTTATACACCAAGCCAAGTTTATTTAATGGAGGCGGATAATTCTTGGCTTGAGGGGTCTATCGCAGTTTGGAAAACTACAAATGGTATTATCGAAAACGGAGCAAATTTATTCATTCCGGAAAAGAAAGAACTCATTGATAATTATGAAATTATTCTTTTATCAATGCTTAATTCATATTATGAAACAAATGTAAATACGCTGAATGGTATAATACGAGATGCTGAATATTATCAAGTAGGAGCGGATATTGCCGAATTCTTTACTAATGACTTTGTTGAAAATTGGCGAAAATATGACGAACAAATGACAATAGAACAACTTGAAGAGATGTATCTTTTTGACGAAAAAATAAAAACAAATATTAATGTTGCAGATTGGGCATCTTTTATCGTAGAGAATGCAGTAGACATTACGGAAGCTTATGACAGAATGAAAGCCTTTTCAAGAATATCTCAATTAAATGACGATGTAATAAGCGTTATTACAAAAATGAAAGAAAACTGCCCAAAAGAAAATAAATCACTTTATCAAGCACTGGTCAATGTAGAAAACCAAATGACTCAAAATTTTTCAGATGAAGAATTATTTAATCAGTTTATTACTCATTCCGTTAGTGAAATTACAGTTAATGTTATTTTTGATAAAGTTATGGAAAGTGGTTGGGAAGCTCTGTTGAAAGCAAATCCTCTTACTCAAGGTATGCAATTAGGGCAAGAAGTCGGTAAATTAGTTTCAAATATTTTATTTAATACTGACGAAATTGCCGATGCTTATTTTTCAATGCAACAGGTATATGATGTTGAAAATTTATTTGGATTTGTCAGGGATACCGCATATTATTATGTTGATAACAGAAATATCGCAGATGCTAAACTTATCGTTACTTCCATAAGATTATTTAAAAATTTAGTTTCGTTAGATGTTGTGTTTGCGAAAAATTTTGCAGAACAAGCTACAAATAACGGACTTTGGAACTTGTTCAATAATAAATCTTCTGAAATATTAGCACAAATAGACCATTATTCGGAAACAATAAATAACAGTTATAAAACTTTAGAGGACAAAGTCAAAAACAGACTCAAAGAAATTGATTATGAAATGTATGATTATGTTTACTTGAATAATTTCACTTATAGAGTTTTATACGATGGTACAGCTGAAATTACAGGCTATACAGGAAATAAAACAAATATCACTATTCCGTCAACGATAGACGGATATGTTGTTGCTTCAATTGGTAATTTGGCTTTTTATAATTATTCAAGTTTAATTTCAATTGAAATTCCCGAAAGTGTTACTTCAATTGGGGATAAAGCTTTTGCAGAATGTTTAAATTTAGTCTTAGTAAATATTCCAGATAATGTCTCGTCGATTGGTGCAGGAGCTTTTTATAGTTGTTCAAGCTAAACTTCAATAACTATACCAAATAGTGTAATTAAAATTGGTGAAGATACACTTTTTGACATTGGTGTATTTAAAAATTGTACAAATTTAAATTCAATAACGCTTCCTGATAATATGAAGTATATTGGAAATTATATGTTTTATGGGTGTTCAAATTTAACTTCAATAACAATTCCTGATAGTGTGACTTATATTTCTGATTTTGCATTTGCATATTGTTCAAAATTAACTTCAATAACAATTCCTAATAGCGTTACTTTAATTGAAAATGCTGCTTTTGCAAGTTGTTCAAACTTATTTTCAGTAATCATACCAGATAGTGTAACTTATATCGAGGGTCAAGCATTTCATAGTTGTTCGAGTTTAACTTCAATAATTATTCCCAATAGCGTTACTTCAATTGAATGGAGAACATTTTATGGATGTTCAAGTTTAACCTCAATAAACATTCCCGATAGCGTTACTTCAATTGATTATTCTGCATTTGAAGATTGTTCAAGTTTAACTTCAATAGAAATCCCTAATAGTGTTATTTCAGTCGGTGCAGAGGTGTTTTATAAATGCATAAATTTAACATCAATAACAATTCCAAATAGCGTTACTTCAATTGGTGTTAGAGCGTTTGATGATTGCCCCAATCTCACTATTTACGGTTATTCAGGTTCATACACCGAAACTTACGCACTCGAAAACGAGATTCCTTTTGTTCCTCTTGAAGAACCCGAAATTCCAGAACCAATTGAAATTGTTGTCGTAAAATTAGCCGACGACGGCACAGACGAGGTCAACGTCAATGACTTAGGTGTGCTAATCCAAATATTTACCGAGGAGAATACAACTACAATGACCCCGGAAATCGAAAAAGCTGATGTTTACAAGGACGGTATTCTTGATGCTCGAGACATTACAATGTTTAAGCGATATTTAATCAAAAATGCAAATAAATGAAAATGACATTTGAGGAAATTTGAATGAAGAATTTTAACGTGACCGGACCTTGTGTTCCGAAAAAACATTATATGGTAGACATTTCAGAAAAGTTATCAGAGATAAAAAAACTTGTTGATAACGGTTCATATTTTACAATTAACAAGGCTCGTCAATATGGGAAAACGACAACACTTTATGCTTTGGAAAAAGTTTTAGAAAACGAATATGTTGTAGCTTTGCTTAGTTTTGAGGGTGTTGGTGAGGATTCATATGACTCCGAAAGTAATTTCTGTAAAATGTTTACTACTTTGATTAAAGAGGAAATCTCTGATGATATTGAATTTGAACCAATTGATAAAAATCCAATTAATTTTATCGAATTAAGTAAATATATTTCTATCCTGTGCAAAAATCAAAAATTTGTTCTGCTTATTGACGAAGTGGACAATGCAAGCGACTATAAAATTTTCAGAGATTTTCTCGGAATGTTAAGAAATAAATATATTAAAATGCAAAACGAAAAGGATTTTTCTTTTAGTTCTGTGATTTTAGCTGGTGTTCACGACATTAAAAATCTTAAATTAAGAATGATTCAAAAGGGCAATTATGTTGCGAACGAAAACGAGGGCAATTTTAATTCCCCTTGGAACATAGCCGTTGATTTTGAAGTCGATATGTCATTCAATCCAAAAGATATTTCTACAATGCTTGTTGAGTACCAAAATGAGCAGAAAATAGAGTTTAATATTTCGGAAATATCGGACGAAATTTACAGCTACACAAGCGGTTACCCCTATCTTGTTTCGAGAATTTGCAAGCATATTGACGAGAAGTTAAATAAAGATTGGACTGTCGCAGGAATTGAAAAGGCGGTTAAGCTTTTAATTACTGAAAAAAATACGCTTTTTGACGACTTGTTCAAAAACTTGGAGAACGACAAAAGTCTTTTTGATTTAATTTACGCAATTCTTATTCTCGGAGAAGAACGGAAATATTCTATTGACGTTTCTACCACAAATTTCGGCTTAACTTATGGAATTATAAGAAATGAAAATAATAAAATTAAGATTTCCAATAAGATTTTTGAGATAAGAATTTGTGAATTTTTTATCTCAAAAGACGAAAGTGTCACAAAAAAATCTAATGTTTTAAAGTACGATATTGTTAAAAATAATCGTTTCGATATGAAACTTTGTTTAGAAAAATTTGCGGAATATTATAAGGAAATTTATGCTGAAAATGATTTGAATTTCTTAGAAAAGCACGGCAGATTGCTGTTTTTATCGTATTTAAGACCTCTTATAAATGGTGAGGGTTTTTTCCATATTGAAAGTCAATTTACTGATTTAAGACGAATGGATTTAGTGATTGATTTCAATAATCAGCAATTTGTGATTGAGCTGAAAATCTGGGACGGCGATACAAAACACAAAGAGGCTTACAAACAATTATCGAATTATCTTGAAAAGAAAAATCTTAAAACAGGATATTTGCTAACTTTTAATTTTAATAAAAATAAAGAGAAAGTTAAAAAAATAAGCACTGAAAAATACGGCGACTATGAAATTTTTGATGTGATTGTGTGATTTTTTCTTTCGCTGACCGCACAATTTTCAAGTGCAAAATTAAAGCGTTTTCACAAAGAAATCTATGCTTTAAGAGCATAGGCAAGCAAGGACATATGTTACATTCGTGTAACATTGTCGGCTTGTTAGGGGAACACAATTTTTCCCCTAATACCCTATTTTCGTTCTTTGCTTACAGCAAAGAAAATCGCTTTTCGCTCAAAATCACTCCGTTCAGAAATTTTTAAAGTGCGGATTTTTAAAAGAATAATTTTTTAGAGGAATACCTTTTTTGAGGTATTCCTCTTTTTTTC
>JAISIJ010000461.1 GCA_031262245.1 Oscillospiraceae bacterium
TCGGAAAATGAAAAAGTTTTTTATGCCTAATTCTGTTACAACTGACGATAAACTCCCCGGGAATTTTGTGAATTCTATGCTGTTAAATCTAATGAGAGTAGAGAAAAGTTGGATAAAAAAACATAGTTTTCCTTTCGGTGTATCTATAATGGCAGTAATTAAAAAAATTTAAATCTATTTATATTTACAACCGCTTTTGCGGTTGTTTTTTTATCTGTTATCATTTTGTAATATTTTTTATATCTATTTTTTAAGACATTTATTGTGTTCTGTGCTAAAATATAATATTAAAATTATATCGGAGATAATAATGTTTGAACATAAATCTGTTTTATTTGAAGAGAGTATTAACGCTCTGAATATCAAACCCAACGGCATTTATATTGATGCGACGGGCGGCGGCGGCGGACATTCCAACGGGATTTTATCCAAGCTTTCCGACGGTTTGCTTATAACTTTAGACCGTGACCCTGATGCTGTTGCAGTTTTAAATGAACGGCTTAAGGGTAATGTTAAAATCATACAGTCGAATTATTCCGATATTGACATTGTTTTAAAGGATTTAAATATTGACAGTGTTGACGGCGTTCTTATGGACTTAGGTGTATCCTCTTATCAGATTGATACCGCAGAAAGAGGTTTTTCTTTCCATAATGATGCTCCTTTAGATATGCGAATGGAGAAATCAGGCATTAGTGCTTATGATATTGTCAATACATTCTCCGATGAAAGGCTTGCTAATATTATCTACACTTACGGTGAAGAAAAATTCTCACGGAAAATCGCCGCTAATATTGTAAAAAAACGTGAAGAAAAGCCTATTGAAACTACTTTGGAATTAGTTGAAATTATCAGAAACAGCGTTCCTTTTGCTGTTAAGCGAGATAAAAATCCTGCTAAAAAGACTTTTCAAGCATTGAGAATTGCTGTAAATTCAGAGTTTGAACACTTAGAAAAAGGCATTGAAAAAGCCTTTGAAAGTCTTAAATATGACGGTATTCTTGCCGTAATCACATTTCATTCTTTAGAAGATAAAATTGTTAAGCATAAGTTTTTAGAATATTGTGTGGGTTGCACTTGCCCTAAAAATTTCCCTATTTGTGTTTGCAACAGAATACCCAAAGCAGTTTTGGTTAACAGAAAACCGATACTCCCCTCTTCTGCCGAATTAGAACAAAACTCTCGTGCTCATTCTGCAAAATTGAGAGTTTTACAGAAAATAAAAGCTTTTGCTGTTAATGAATAGGAATTTAAAATGAAAAATAAACATTTTGCCGAAATTGCCATTACAACTATAGGTTTAGTGTTAGTTGTAGGTCTTATGACAATTTCTGCTTTAAAGACAAAAGACAACACAGCCGCTTTCAACAAAATAGCCAATATTAATGAAGAAATAAGATTGTTAGAAAATAATATAATAACAAAACAGAGTGAAATCGAACGTGAATCGGGATATGCAACTATAAATAACTATGCCGAAAACACCTTAAAGCTGAAAAAACTTAATACGGAACAGATTGTATACATTGCTGTTCCTGTTGAATATGAAGTAGATAAAATAGAGGAACGAACTTGGTTTGAAAAAAGGTTGGACGATTTTAAACGACTGTTGGAATTTTTCCAAAGCTAAGACATATTATATTATATGGACATATTGTATTATGATATAGTTTTTTCTGTATATGAAAGGAAACATAAAATGCCGAGTGATAAAATGAGAAGAAGATTATTAGGGTTGAGAATACTTTTTGTTGTTCTTTTACTTGCTATGATTTTCAATCTTGCTGTAATAATGTTAGCTCACAGCAACAATTTTAAAAAACTTGCAGACACAACCCAGTTTTATGAAAATCTCGTACCTGCACACAGGGGTGCGATAATGTCATCGGATACTTATGATACTGCTGAAATACTTGCACAAAGTGCAACTATCTATGACGCTTACATTGACAGAAGTAAATTTGCACAGGAATTACTTGATATATATGAAACAGAACAGGAAATTTATGCTGCCGCAATCAGCCCTGATTTTCTCGTAAAAATGAAGTATAAATTCAAAGGCGAACCGCTCCCCGCCGCTATCCCCTTTGATTTAGGTGTAACTGTCACAAAACTAATCAGAAGTCTTGCGAAAAATTTAGAAATTGAAGAAACTGTTATTTTAGAAAAATTGCAATTAGGCGAAACCGTTAACGAAACATTAAGCAACGGCGAAACAATTTCAACTTTTTTTCCCTATGATATTGAGTTTTTAACCACGGAAAAAGTATATAATGCCCTTAATATTTTACAAAATAAAGGCTTAGGAGGTGTACTTCTTAAAGCCGATGTCCCCAAACAAACCGTTGACGAGATTAACGCCCTCTTGCAGAGAATAGGCGAAAATTACGATAATGACGGAACAGCAGAGGGCAGAAGATATACTATCGGTTCTGTAAACTTCAGAGAAACTTCCACAAGATACTATCCTAAATCCACACTTGCCGCTCCTGTCATAGGCTTTTTAACCGCGGGAGATTCTTTCGGTGTTGAAAAGACTTATAATGACTATCTCGAGGGTAAAGACGGCTTAACAATCACCGCCAAAGACGCAAACGGTAATGAGATGTATTACAGAAACAGCGAGCGTATTCCGGCTGTTGACGGTAACGATGTTTATCTTACCATTGACACTACTGTCCAGTCAATTATGGAAAAACAGCTTAAAACAATGTGTGATACTTATGAAGTTGCAAATTACGGCTCTGCTATTATGATGAATGTTAAAACAGGTGCAATAATAGCAATGGCTTCGTATCCGTCTATTGATTTAAACAATCCCTATAAACTTGCAACAACGGATTATCTCAAA
>JAISIJ010000215.1 GCA_031262245.1 Oscillospiraceae bacterium
CTGTCCGTAATGAATGTGCAGAAATTAAAAAGGACGGTGCTGTTTTCAATTTATATAAAACTTGGTCGGGAAATCCCGCTGTCGGGAAGTTATATGATGATTTATTGGATGACGATTCATTTGCAAAGTTAGAGAACGGCAAAGATTTTATTGAAAGTGCTGTATTACGTTTGGGAAGAGTCAGTATACTTGACTCTACTCAAAAAAATAAAGATATTCACTTAAAGCTCAAAATATCTATATTCCCCAAAAACGGAGATGAAAAAGAAAATGATAAAAACACTATAACTCACAGTATTAAATTTGCAAACACCGATAAAAAAGAACAGGATATAAATATCAATTGTCTTGAAATTGCTAAAAATTATCTAAAACCGGCATGTGCTGTGAGTGTTTTAATAAAAAGCGAAGATTTCCCGATACAAATACGTTCTTTAAAAATTCTTCTATCCGCAACAAGACGTTAAGAAAAAAGGTAAACCATTTGAAAATTGAATGTTTTTCATTAGAATCCGAGATACAAAAAGCAAAATATTTATTAAAAGATTCGGAGAGCGAGATTCCCGATAGCGTTATGTCAATTATAAAATTCTGTTGCAGTAATAATATCGGCGTAATTTTATCACGGAATGTGAAAGTTCTTTCCTGTAAAGATGCTCGAAGCAATCGAATACGTCTCGGACATAAAGGAATTCCGTTATTCGATGAGTTAAAATCCATTGTTTTTCGAGGATATACTCACGCCGGAAAAGAAATTATAATTGCCGCTCACTGTCGTGGACATATGAACATAATAACTCAACGTATTGTAAGCATATGTTCGTTATGTAAAGAGCCTGAAATATTGCCGGAAGAAGAACTCAAATCGCGTTTTGATATGCAGTTTGGTACTGTTAATCCTATTATACTTGATTTAAATTCCGGTGGCACAATAATAAATATTTTTGATGTTAGTTTGACAGAACCTTTAGCTAAATGTCCGGGAACTATGATGACAAATGCCGGTAATCATACGTGGGGTATTGAGATAGACCCGGAAGTGTTAATACCCAAAATCCGAAATGGATATATATATGATGTTGCAGAAGCAGATAAAGAGTTAGAGTATTATGAAGTTCCTCAATTAACTAACCCGAAATCTATAGGAATAATTACAGGAAACGGTCCGGATTCAGGCATAGCACTATGGAGTAGAATAAATAGCTATTTTTCCGAAATGCTCGGAGAGCACTTCCTTGGTGATATATCATTACCTAAAGTAAGTATTGTTTCTTTGCCTGCTATGGGACTATCTATGGAATTAGATAAACGTGATGGGGCTACTTTGGAAACAATTTCTGAGGCAATTAATAAAATGCTTTCTAATGATGTTGATTTGCTTGCTTTGGCATGCCATACGACACATTATTATACCGATAAAATACGCAACCTCTTTGAAAAAAGCGACAGACGTTTTATTTCTATGCCTGAAACTGTCATGAATTATATAAAAAACAACAATTTGACCGACCTTGCCATAATAGGAATAAATTATGTTGCCAATCTTCAAGAATATAGTGCGTATTCTGAATTGAAAAATTTTGATATAGAAGTTCCTTCTACTGAAGTGTTATCAAAGTTTCATGAAATAGGGTACGATATTAAAAAAATGAAGAATTTATATCCTGTTTTTCAGAAATTTACAAGTCTTTTGAGAACTGATATTAAAGCAGAAAATATAATCGTTGCTTTAACTGAGTTGTCAATACTTGTAGAAAGCCAAAAGAAAAAATATAAATATAAAAACATTATAGACCCATTAGATATTTACGGAAAAGAATTATCAAGACTAAGTTTAGGATTAGGAGATTTTATATGATAGATAAAGCAAGTAAAAATTCAATTATTAAATTGGTTTCAGAACATAATATTCGTTGGATAAAGAAAAATTTTTGTATCGAAGAACATTCCGATGAACTATCCGTATCATCTCTTATTTCTGAAATAACAAAGTACAATAATTCAAAAGGAGAAGAATGTAATAATGAATTGCCGCCTTCTTTAAATTCTTATTATGATAAATATTACAGTAATAATTCTGAAGCTATTTCAAGAATAAATAACGCAATACTTAATTACTTTGTAGAGAATAAAAAAATTCTTTTAATATCAGAAGAGGATGAATCAAATACCTCAAGAATAAATACAATTAAACAAAGTTTGGGTACCATAAAGGGAGTTAAAATATTCAGTCGAACTTTTGATTATTTTGAGAATGAATCGGATAACGCAGAAATCAAGTCTAAGGACATTGATTTTGTGTTATGCTGCTTGTCTAAAATTACTAATTATCAAAACATCATAGCAAAATTAATGTATCTTATAGGTTGTTTCGGTAAAGACGAAATTTGCATAATTTACGATAATGAATATATGAATTCTGATTTTTTGTCTTTTTTAAATAATTGGGCTATTGTTAATGATACTTATAGTGGACTTAATATAATGAAATCAAAATTTGAAGGTGAAAAAATTGAAGTTGAATAAATTGACGATAATAATTTCGGTTATTTTTTTTATAATAAGTATTGTGCTGATATTTTATGGATTAGATAATTCAAATACTCCATACACTAATTTTTGTTTAAGTTTAGGTGTGTCAATCATATCTGCTATTATCATCAACTTCGTTTGGGCTTTTAATGTAAATAAAATTGATGAAAAAGTAACAAAAATTCACAATGAAGCATTAGGAACACATTCTCACACACGCTACAACCAAAAGATTACAATTACTTTTTCTTACGATGATGCAAGCAAGACTCTTTCGGCGAATATTATTCATGACTTTTATTATAAAAAAAGTGAAACCGGTAAAACTTGCGAAATAAAGATATTCAGTGATTTTAGGGGAGATATTCCAGAAAAAGAAAAATTATATAATAATAATTTTTACCCTGATTTTTATTTTGAAAAAATTAATATAGGCTCAATTAAACTTAATTGGGAAAAAATAGAAGACAGAATAAAATTATGCAATGTTGAAAACGGGAAATTATTATATACAGATAACTCAATTAAATTAAATTCAAATACAGATACACATTTAATATTTCAAATCAAAAATAAATATAAACCATATGACAGACTGGTTTGGAATTTTCAAGATTATTCTGATAGTGTTACTATTGAAATAAATAGAAATGAATCCTGTAAAGACAAACAGTTTTATTTTAGATTGAATCACCCTAACATTAACATGATAATGGATTCACACCATGACTCTCATCCGAATAGTATCAGAAAAAGCGATGGATTGATTACCGGGAATTTAAAATTTGAAATAAAGCGTTCAGTATTACCTTACCACGGTTTTGAAATTTTATGGGACATACAAGATGACTCTTAATAGAATTTAAGTATCGGAATTTTAAATATGAGGTGAACTTTGGACTCAAATTACATTATAGCACAAATTATAGGTTTGCTGCTAATTGTTATTACATTGATAACACCGCAAGCTAAATCCCGACGTGATATGCTTGCGGTTATTTTATTAGCTAATTTACTTTCATGTTTACAATTCTATTTTGTCAGTGCAAAGGCAGGACTTTTCGGGTTAATAGTAACAACGATACGTTCTTTTATTTATTGTTGTTACGCAAATAAAGAAAAACAAAGTCCTAAATATCTACTCGTAACATTTATTATCTTACAAGTTTTTGCAACATTTTTAGGCTGGGAAAATTGGGAATCAGCATTAACTATTTCATTAATTTTAAATACATACGGACAATGGCAGACCAAACCACAAACTTTACGAATATGCCTTTTATCAAGTGCAA
>JAISIJ010000479.1 GCA_031262245.1 Oscillospiraceae bacterium
AGAACAGTTACACCGACAGAACGACAGGCAGAATTTACAGAAACTATTCCGGCTGATATTTTGGACGAAATTTTGGATATTTTGCAGGGATTATTTGAAAAATAGTTTAAAACTTTTTAAAAATCATAAATTTGTATTGACAGCGTACATACAATGTATTATAATATGTATATTGTAAAGGAGCTGATATTATGGCACAAAAAGTAATAAATATTCGTATTGAAGAAGATTTAAAAGAAAAGTTTGAAAAATTCTGCAAATCTACCGGTATGAACATATCGGTTGCAATAAATATGTTTATGACAAAAGTTGTAAGCGAGCAGCGAATACCGATTGAAATTTCCGTTGACCCTTTTTACAGTCAAGCAAATCAAAAGAGATTAGAAGATGCAATTTCTCGCCTCAATGAGGGTAAAGGCACAGAACATCAATTGATTGAGGTAGAATAAATCCACCGTTATAAACTGAAATTTACTATACAACTAAATATCAAACAACCCATTCAGCGGACGTATTTTGATAAAATTCCCGTCGATGTTTGTTTCGATAACAACGTCTGCGATTGAGGGGACGAGGACTTCTTTTTCGCCTTTGACAACATAAACATCATTCGCACCTGTTTGGAGAACATCTGTTATAACGCCGTAATTTTTGCCGGTGTCGATATCAACGACTTCAAGACCTATAAGGTCTTGGATGAAATATGAATTTTCGGGGAGAAGAAAATCGTTTCTGTCGGCGTAAAGGATTTTATTACGCAGAGTTTCAGCCTGTTCAACCGTATCAAAGCCCGAAAATTTGATTATAACCTGTGACTTTTGCACTCTCGAACTGACAATTTCGAGAGTATTTTTGCCTGTATCGTCTGTATAAAGCTTGTCAAATTCCGAGAGCATTTCGGGACTGTCACACCAAGGATTGGCTTTGACTTCGCCTTTCAATCCGTGAACGGTAACAATCTGGCAAATTTCTAAATATTGTTTTTTCATTTTATCTCTTTATGTTGTGTATTATTTTATGGATATGTAGCCGCATAAAGCGGCTTTTTTATTTGTGATTATTAACAGTATTGAGTAGTATTAACAAGTATCTATTATCCCTAACCGTTGACGGTAACTGTTTCTTCCGTATAAGTCGGGATAGTAAAATCCGAGCCTCTTTCAATGGTTATGATATAACCGTCGGTGTTATTGCCGGAAACTTCATAGGTTGAATCGTCGTAAACCGGAACCTGTGTTATCATTGCTGTGGGGTCGGAGGGAACGTAATATATTTCGTAAATATTACCTGTGGTTTTAACATATAAATGCTCTTTATCGTATTTATAATCGTGAAGAAGAGTGATATATTCTTCCAAACAGAGATTGTTTTCGTACATATAAGTTGCGTGGGGAACGCCTACATATCTGAAATGCCAAGATTCGTGAGCAATGCCGGTGAATCCGATTTTATCGGCGGGATAGCGGAGAATAAAACCGTAATTGTGAGCATTTTCGTGAATCCAAGCGTAATCACCCTCTTCTTCAAAATCGTGGCGAACCTCGCCTTTCATAATCGCAAAATCAACCGCATACCCGGATTCGTGTTCCGAAAAACCCGGCATTTGAATATAATTCGGGTCGCCATTGACGTATAATGCTTCCTGATATTCTTTCGTTCTGTAACCGCTTTCAACGAAAACATCAGATATATTAGTTGCGGCATAGAAACCTTTAAACATATCGTTAAGAGAATTTATCACCGGCAAACGCAGAGAGACATCTCTGTCTTTAACGCTGTAAGGAGCTTTGTTTTCGCCTGTTCCTCGATTTTCGTAAATGCTTGCAACCTCGGAGCTGTCGCCGCAATAAGCCCAATCCGAATTGACGAGTATCAGAGTGCCGTTATGCAAATCGTCTTTGCCGTTGAGTGCGGGGTCGGTTGAAAGCTGCTCAAAAGAGTTCGTTTCCCACCAGAATTGTTTGATAGCCTCGGTTGTTGTAACTTCACGAGTAGTTACAGGCTCGGCAACGGCGGCTTTCGGTTTCTCGACTTTGCCGAAATCCGTAGCCATTTTGTATCCGCCGTATGTTGCAAACCCCAAAACAATTACACCCAAAATACTGCAACAGGCAATTATAATGTTTTTTTGGGCTTTTTTAATATCTTTGGAGCTTTTAGGTTTCTTAATGTTTGTTTCCATATTTTCACCTCTTAATTTTACCATAAGCAAACAGGCAGATGTTTTTTATGCAGAAAATCTTAACCGTTTTCAGAAGTCATATACGTAATCAGCACTTTCAATTCACCGTAAAGAGTGTATTTTACACCGCTGGCGGGGATAAAGAAAGTGTCGCCTTTTCTTACCGGGAGCATTTCGTCTATATCCGAAATATTCCCCTCACCCTCGAGAATTACAACATTGTGAAAACTGTCGCCGTCCGGCTCTATTGTGAGGAAGTTTGTGATTTTTGCGACTTTTGCCGTGTACCTTGAAGTTTTCCCCAATGTTATGATACCGTCAACAGGTGCGGAGGGGAGATAATCTTCCGCAGGTTCAAATGTCATAACCTGCAAAGCTTTTTCCGTCTGCATTTGACGCAACAATCCCACTTCGTTTAAACGGTTATAGTCATAAACAGTATAGCTGGCGTTGGAGCTTTCGTGAACACTGGCAAGAGTAATGCCTTTTCCGACTGCATATATAATTCCGGGTTTTATAAAGAAAACATCGCCTTTTTTTACCTTGGTTTTTTTTACCAAACTAATTACAGTATTGTCAGTTAAAGCAGTCTTAAACATTTCGGGAGAAATTTTTTCTTTAAAACCGTAAATAATCTCCGAATTCTCTTCACAGTCCATTATATACCATATCTCGTTGCGACCTTGTTGATGTTCGTAAAGGTTTGCGAATTCATTGTCGGGATTTACCTGTAAAGGCAAGTCCATAGCAGAATCAGCCAATTTAACCGAAAACGGAAAATTGGCGTATCCTTTATAAAGCGAACCGAAAAGCTTTTTGCGGTTAAGTCCGCTTAGGCTTAATGTCATAATGTCCCCGGTAGGCTTCGGGGAGGGTGCAGGTGAAAGTTTTGATACTCCGTCCATATGACAGGCAAATTCCCAAACTTCCGCAAGGTGCGGATAGCGGTCGGAGAATCCGTCCGTTGCCTGTGTTATAATTTCGTCTTCAAAGATTTCTTTGAGCTTTTCTCCGCCCCAATAGCAGTTTTTAAAGATTGGGGTTAGTCTTAATATCAAAAAATTCACCACGCTTTATTAAGAAATATTAGGATAAATCCACTATGTGAAATAGATATATTTTAATGTTATATTTTAATGTTATATTTTAATGTTATAATTTAATATTATCTTTAATTAAATGTTATAATTTAATATTATCTTTAATTAATATTTAATGTTATATTTTAATTAAATGTTATTCTTATTATCTTCTAATTTAAAAATAATTTATCGTTGAAGAATAGGGTTAAGATTTTCGAATTACAGACCGGTGTTACCGGAGGAATACTTCGCGGTTTTTTAGGTCGAAACGTTTTTCGACAACAGCGGAGATGTATCTGAATTGTATTTTGCCGTCAACGTAGAGAATGTCACCTTTTGCGGGGATTTCAAGTGCGTCAAGCTGTTTTTCGGTTAGGTCTTTGAGGTAGACCGGGTTTCGCTTTTCGACTGTTTTGCCGCTTTCATTTTTAACTTTTATCGTGGGCGGCATACCGATAGCTTCATATTGCTTTTCGTCAAGTGTGAAAGTCATAGCGGGAGCGATTGCAAGCAGTTGGTCTATGCACTCTTCTCTGGTTTCGGTGTCCCATTCTAAAACAATTTCAGTTGCGGGTTTGCGGTTGGGGTCATTGTTGACATAGATTTTATGCTGATAACCTTTTACTCTGAAAAGCAGGATTTTATTGTCAATATCTTTGTTATTCGGTTCAAGCATTATCTCCGTCCCGGCGGCAGAACCCGGAGCATCTTCTATATAAACACGGTATATTCCGCTGTCGGAAACAATATCCTTTTTAGTGGTAATTTCAGAAACGTGGGGCGTGAAAAGCGTTGCAATGAGATAATATCCCAAAGCACCCAGTATATAGTAAAGCAAAAGAAACGCACCGAAAATCGTTTTTGTTCTTTCGCTTGCTCCGCTGAGTAGAAAAATCACAAGCGACAACGCTATTATCGGAATAATCAGCGACCATTCCCCAAACCAAAACATAATAATCGGCAACGCCAAAAACATCAAACCAAGGCTTATTATTACAGTAATAAATTGCTTTCTCGTATAAATCATCGTTACCGCAAAGAAAAGCGTAATTCCGCAGGAAAGAAGCACAAACTCCGCTCTCTTCGGGATAATCAACGTATAAAAAATCGACCTGTAAGCCAACACCGTCACTATTATCACATACGGTATCCCCAAAAGAGATACCCCTAATCTTGCCCAGAAACTATTTAAAATCTTTTTAAGCGTTGCCATTTTCCCTCCACGGACTTTTTTATTCTGTAAATTTGTGCCGACTCTCGCGAATGATTAATTTAAGTGTTATGCTACATTGCGAAAATCTTATTGAAGTAAATATATAATGTCATAATTTGTGATTTAAAATTTAAATAACTTTGCAGTGTCGAGTTAAGAACTGCGAATCACATCAGATGTTATCTGCATTGCGAAAATCTTATTGAAGTAAATATATATTATATATTTTTTATAATTTAAAAATTGAATAGAGTTGTAGGATAGAGTTAAGACTCGCATAATACATTAGCCGTTGGCTATTATAACACTAAAATTTATAGGTTGCAAGCATTTTTCGTTGACAAAATATTTTGAATACATTATAATTACGTATATAATTGCGTATAAAAAAATTTAAGGAGCGTTTTATGGGTTCCGTGTATGATAATAGAGAGCTTTCTTGGCTTAAATTTAATGAACGTGTTTTGGAGGAGGCTATTGATAAAAATAATCCTCTTCTTGAAAGGCTTACTTTTTTTTCAATATTTCAGACAAACCTTGACGAGTTTTTTATGGTTAGGGTGGGTTCGCTTTTTGAACAGTTACATATAAATTCAAAGAAGTATGACGATAAGACTAATAAAACTGTTACGGAGCTTTTGGCGTTAATTTTTGAAAAGGTTCGGTGTTTGGAAAATATTCGGGACAGAGAGTTTGAAAAAATTCTCAAAGAATTGCAGAAGAACAAGATAGAATATGTCACCCCCGATAATGCTACGCCCGAGGATTCCGAATTTTTGAAAAAATATTTCAAGAAAGAGATAAAACCTTTTTTAGTGCCGACCGTTCTAAATAAAAGCACGCCTTT
>JAISIJ010000283.1 GCA_031262245.1 Oscillospiraceae bacterium
CGGGAATGTCAATCGCTGTTAAAGAAGAGCATCTGTCAAAAGCAAAATCACCTATTGTTTCAAGCAGACTGCCGGCGGCGAAAGTTACTTCTTCAAGCGAGGTGCAAGCTGCAAACGCATTTGCTCCGATTGAGGTAAGATTTTCATTGAAAGTTACTTCGCTTAGATATTCACAACCATTGAAAGCACCCTCGCCTATTGTTTCCAAACTGTCCGGGAAGGATAAGGCGGTGGATAAACCGCAATTTAGAAATGCGGAGTTACCGATTGTTTTAAGCTGACTGTTTGCGGCAAAATTTAATAATGTGTCAAGCGAGGTACAACCATTAAACGCACCCATTCCGATTGTTTCAAGCTGACTGTTTTCGTCAAAAATTAATGTTCCGAGCGAGGTGCACTCTGCAAACGCAGCATATCCGATTGAGGTAAGATTTTCGTTGAACTCTACACGAATTAAATCGTCACAACCGGAGAAAGCCATAATCCCTATTGTTTCCAAACCATCCGGGAGGGATAAGTTGTATAAGGAAGTGCACTCCTCAAAAGCACCGTCACCGATTGTTTTAAGTTGACTGCCCTCGGCGAAAGTTACTGATTTTAATTTACTACAATTCCAAAACGCACTGGTACCGATTGAGGTAACACTTGCGGGAATTTCAACGTTTACTATGGTTGATTCGTTGTTTACATCGTAAAACGCAATCTCACCTATTGCGGTAACTTTATAATTGTCGATATATTCCGGGATTGTGAGGTTGGTTGCAGTTCCCTCATATCCGCTGATAGTTGCGGTCATATCGGCATTTTTTGTGAGTTCTATACCCTCCGCTAAATTAACATATTTATCGCCGAATTGTTCGGCAAAACGAGTGCCGTAACCGTAAACAGTTTCAAGATTTGTGCAATCGTCAAAAGCTGTGTCGGCTATTTCAGTAACGCTGCCAGGGATAGTTATGCTTGTCAAAGAAGTACAGCCTGAAAAAGCTTCTCCATCTATTAACGTTACGCCATTGGGGATTTCAATTGAATTTAAAGCTGTATCATGAGCGAACGCTCTGTATCCGATTGTTTTAAGTTGCGAACCCTCGGCAAAAGTTACTGTTGTTAAATTTGTACAATTCCTAAAAGCATAATCGCCTATTTTTTCAACACTTGCCGGAATTTTAACGGAAGATATAGTTGCGTTGTTAAACGCATTCATACCTATTTCGGTAATTGTTTCACCGTTTATTGTTGAGGGGATAACTACATCTGTATCCGTGCCGTCATAAGCGGTTATAACGCCGTCAACAACGGTATAACCAATCGAGGCAATTTCAGCAAAATTAATGTTTTTACCCTCACAATAAGTTTCGGCAGTTGACGGCGAATAACCGTAAATTGTTAAAGTATCAACATTTGCAAAAGCCCCGTCAGTAATTGTGGTTTCAGCACCGTAAATTATTGCTTTTGTTAAAGCAGAACAATTTGCAAAAGCAGTTTCATCGATTAAAGTAACGCCGTCGGGGATTTCAATTGATGTCAAGCTTGAACCGTAAAAAGCACTTCTGCGTATTTCCGTAACGCTGTTCGGGATAGTTATGCTTATAAAATCAGTACCGTAAAAAGCATTAACACCTATTGTTTCAACACCGGCAGGGAGAGTTACGGAAGTTAAACCCGTGCCGTTAAATGCACTCACACCGATTGAAGTTATTCTATCGGGAATTTCAATTGAAGTTAATGAAGAACAGTGGTAAAAAGTATTTCCGGGTATTTCGGTTATGGTTGCGTTGTCGGGGATATTTACTGTTGTCAATTTCGAACATTTCCAGAAAATACTTGTACCGAGAGATGTAACGCTATCGGGGATAGTAACAGAAACCAAATTTGTACAACTATCAAAAACCTTGGCACCTATTGAAGTTACTCCCTCGGGAATAACAACGGAGGTTATGGTTGTGTTCCCTTTAAACGCATCTTCGGCTATTTCGGTAATTTTTTCGCCGCCAATATATGCAGGGATAACAATATCAGTTTCAGCACCCTCGGGTAAGGTTACTCCTGTAATTGCACCGTTCTCAACGGTAAATTCAGGGAGCAGTTCAAATTTTATACTAAATCTTTCTGCGTAATCATATGCACTTGAACCCGCCTTGCAGTAAATTGTCAACTCAGCGTGAGTATTTGCAAAAAGACTTGCACCTAAACTAACGTTGTTGCCGTAAATTGTAACATTGATTAAATTTGTACAGCCGTCAAATGCATTTGCACCGACTTCGGTAACGCTGTCGGAGATAGTAACCTCCTCCAAAAATGAACATTTCTCAAAAGCTCTTTCGCCTATTGTTTCAACGCCCTCGGGGATTGATATGCTCGTTAAACCGGCATTATAAAAAGCATTAATTCCGATTGTTGTTAAACCCTCGGGGAGGTTAATAGTTTGCAATGCAGAACAGCCGTAAAATGTATTGTTGGGTATTTTGGTTATTTTTGAATTATCGGAAATGTTTACTGTTTCCAATGCAGAACAGTTATAGAAAATACTTACATTGAGAGTTTCAACGCTGTCGGGGATTGTAACGCTTTTTAAATTTGCACAACGCTCAAAAGCAGACCTATCTATTAACGTAACCCCCTCAGGGATAACAACAGAGGTTATGGTTGTGTTTGCTAAAAACGCATTCGCTCCTATTGCGGTAATTTTATAACCGTTAATAGTATCCGGGATTATGAGGTCGGTGTCTGTTCCGTTATATCCGGTGAGAATTGCGGTTGTTCCGTCGTTGTTTTCGGTGATATTATAAATCGTCATTAAGTCAACGAAAGTATATTTTTCACCTGCAAAAGTTTGTGCGTAAGAGCCCGAATAACCGTAAATTGTTGTAAGATTTGAGCGGTCAAAAGCAGTTGTGTCAATTTCTTCAACACTGGAAGGAATAATTATACTTACTAATGCTTTACAATTATAAAACGCATTCGTACCGATTGACTTAACGCCCTCGGGGAGTGTTACGCTTGCTAATAATCTACAATTATTAAACACACTTGTCCCTATTGAAGTAACGCCCTCGGGGATAACAACAGAGGTTAACTTACAAGTCCCAAAAGCAAACTGACCGATTGAAGTCACGCTATTGGGAATAATGATTGAAGTTAAACCACTCTGGTAAAAAGCACTGGCACCGATTGTTTTAAGTTGACTGCCGTTGTCAAAAATCACCTCTTGCAAAGCGGAACAATCACTAAATGCACTACCACCGATTGAAGTAACCCCCGCGGGGATAGTTACGGAAGTCAAACCACTCTGGGAAAAAGCACTACTGCCGATTGCGGTAACAGCGTTTCCGCCTAAGGTTGCAGGAATGGTAATTTCGGTTACATCACCTGACCAAGCTGTAATTGTTGCTTTGTTTTCCGCAATGGTAAAAGTAAACGTGCCGCTGTCCTCAACGTCAACGTTGAAACTGCCGTCTCCGTTATCGACAGGTTCACCTATTTCTACCGCCGTGATAGTTGATATGGGAATGTTTAGCGGTGCAGGAAAATTCGCAAATAAACTCGTTGCCATTGCGAACGCTATAACCGCCGCACAAATGCGTTTTCTGTTCGGTTTCATTATCTTGCTCCTTATTATAGTTTTTCTCATTTTTGTAGTTTTTTATCCATACTATTTCAGTATAAAGTATTAAACAACTTTTGTCAAGAAAAATTTAAAAGTCGTTTTTTATTCATTTACCTACTTTTTGTTTATATATTTCTGAAAAAATTATTTAAACTTTAATTAAGTTATGCTATAATATGAAAATCAGCACTATTTTATCGGAGGAAAATATTATAAAAGCTACAATCAACACAATTTTTCGCTTTTTCAAGCAGAATATGATGTTCACAATATCTGCAATTGCCGCCGTATTAACAATGTTTTTTGTTCCGCCGGATAAGAATTATATCGGATATTTTGATTTCAAAACCTTAGTATGCCTGTTCTGCGTTTTGATAATCGTTCGTGCGTTAAGTGCCGCCGAATTATTTAGTTGGCTCGCCGGAAAATTAATCTCACTATGCGGAAACCTGCGAAGCGTTACCTTGATTTTAACTTTCATAACTCTTTGCGGCTCTCTGCTAATTACCAACGATATGGCATTACTTGCGTTTCTCCCTCTCGGATATTACGTTTTGAAACAGGCAAAAGCCGAAAAATATCTTGCTTATTTATTCATAGTTCTAACAATGGCGGCGAATTTAGGCGGAATGTTGACACCCTTCGGCAACCCGCAAAACCTCTACTTATTCTCATTTTACAGCATAGATACATTGGAATTTTTCAAAATTATGCTACCGCCTTTCGCCGTAAGCGTTGCATTAACAATTATTTGCTGTTTGCCTATGCCGCCTGTTAAAATTCAAAACATCGCCGCTCCGAATACCCCTGATAGCCGAAAAATCACTGTATATTTACTCCTTTTTGTAATAGTTATACTTTCAATTTTCCGCATTTTGCCTTACCCAATTGCACTCATTGCACCGATAATAATCGCTTTTTTCAACCGAAAAACCTTGCGTGAAGCCGATTATCCGCTTATTCTAACTTTCTGTGCGTTCTTTGTTTTTTCGGGAAATTTGTCACGAATCCCTGCCGTTGAAACATTTTTAGGAGATTTGGTAAATCAATATACTCTTCTCACAAGTATCGGTGTCAGTCAGATTATTTCCAATGTTCCTGCAGCTGTTTTACTTTCAAAATTCACAGATAATTATTCTCAAATACTTTTGGGCGTGAATATCGGCGGTGTGGGAACGCCTATTGCATCACTCGCAAGCCTTATAACTATCCGATATTTTATAAAGTATCAACCCGGGAAAGGTTTAAAATTTGCGAAAATTTTTGCTATTCTTAACTTGATATTTTTGGCTGTACTTATGCAGATATTTGCAGTAATTTTGTGATAAATAAAAACCCTCTGTTTTTCAGAGGGTTTTAACTTATTCACTTATCTCTTTAACAACTTTACAAGATACATATCAAACCATACTAAGCCGAGAGAACTTTTTTTCATTTTCTGTATCGCCCAACGCTCGATATACAAGGGTGATATTGTAATATGTGTCTTTTGTGTTCGGGTATTCTTTACCTAAAACTTTCTTATAAATTTCTAAAGCCTTTTTGTAATAATTCAAAGCTTTATCGTATTTGTCTTTATTAAAATAAACACGACCGATATTATTATATGAATTTGCAGTTGATGGATGGTTTTCACTTAAAACTTTTTTTCTTATTTCTAATGATATTTCATAATTTTCCAAAGCTTTATCGTATTCGCCTTTATCAAAATGGATAATGCCTAACTCACTATATGACATTGCTGTATCTTTGTGATTTTCTCCGAGTTTTTTTTGGCGTATTTCTAATCCTCTATTAGTAAATTTAAATGCTTTATCATATTCAGCCACTAAGGTATAAGTATAACCCATATTACCATAAATTCTTGCAATTTCGGGGTCGTCTTCTTTAAGCAATTTTTCTTGAATTATTAGGGATTTTTCATAAAAATTCATTGCTTTTTTATACAGTTTTGACACTTCATTTTCCAAATCTTTCTTCTCTTTTTCATCCTTTTTCTCAACCTCTGCAGACTTAATCTTTGCTAACTCATTATAGACAACACCCATATTGTTATAAACCGTTGCCGCTTCGGTGCTTTCCATACCAAATAAGTTTTCACGGATTGCCAGAGAAT
Source organism: Oscillospiraceae bacterium (assembly GCA_031262245.1). Lineage (GTDB taxonomy): Bacteria > Bacillota > Clostridia > Oscillospirales > Ruminococcaceae > BNZF01. Next base: position 5,721 of record JAISIJ010000283.1, read on the forward strand.
TTCTATAATATTCAAGTGCATCGTTATATTTTGCCAACTCGTTATATACATCGCCTAATTTATAAAGTACATATGCTTTTTCTTCGCTGTTTTCGTCATATAATTCGGTAAGGTCTTTAAATAATTCTTCGGCAACAAGATATTTTGCTTTATCAAATTTTTCTTCGGCGATTTTGAGTTTAATATTCAGAGATAAACTCTCTTTTACCTTTTCTTCGTCACTATTTTCTTTCGGTTGGTTATCAGCAACTTTATTATCAAAAGTTGAAACCAAACCGCTTGCAGCATCGATAGGTTTGTAAATTAATTTTTGGTCTAACAATTCTTTAATTTCAAGTAATAGTTCTTTTTCGCTTTTTTCTGTTGCTTTATTTATCTTTTCTGTTTCTTTCTTTATTTTTTCTGCAGTTACTTCGTTGATTAGGATAATTAACTCATTTAAACCTTTATCAAAAAAAGGTGATTTATCAAAAATTTGTGTTTCTTTAAAAGATATTATACCTTCAGCATTTTCATTATCATAAGAACAAGTAATTATTTCTGGAATTTCTTTTGCATAAGCAAAACCACGTTCTAAATAACAAAACTTGGAGTTCACCATATTTTTATTTCCGATAACAATAATTACATCAGCTACTGCAAGCTTTTCAAGAATTTTTTCTCGCCATTCTGTTCCGGCTTTTAAATCTATATGGTCAACAAAGCTATTTATTCCGTTAGTTTTTAATCTTTTTTTAAGGTTTCAATAGCATCCATAAAATCGTTATTACTTTTATCGTGCGAATGGCAAATAAAAACAAACGGCTTTTTATTCTCCGTAGACATAATTTTTCACTCCTAAAATTTGTTTTAAAAATTCCCTGTGTCGACATTATAACACAAAAATCTCCCATTGCAAATAAAAAATCAAAAAATTAATCATTTTATTAGTTTTTGCGTTTTTTGTTTCTTAAATATTAAAAAATCGCAAAGCATACCAAAAATATCTCCATTTTCATTACCCCAAAATCTATCAAAAACAAAGCAGAGGAGATTTAAAAACCCTCCGCTCTCCCATTGCCCTTGCGAAATATTCTTGCAACACCTGCGTTATATCTTTGTTTTGCTCATCGGCTACCAATCCTATTCCAAATAACAATAAGAAAAAATCACCATTGCCCATATTTTCACCACCTTTGCGAGGTTCAATATGTCTGAAAAATGCGGGAGGTCTGTTTTTTTATTATGACGTTTTTGTAATATATTCTATTTTTAACCTGTATTGTAATTTTTCCTTAACTAAAAAAATATTCTTAATGATTCTATGAAATCAATAATTTTTTTATACAAAGAGATTACCATACAAACTAATATACACAAAAAACTCCTCGTAACTGGTAAATCATAAGGAGTTTTATTTTTATTAATTTTATTTTTACTAAATAATCTATAAATTTAAAAAGATTAGAATTATAGCTGCATAATAAAGCCATAATCTGTGTGAGAAGCAATACTTTCTGCCGTTATACTATCTGGAACTGCCATCGTATTACCTTCAAATCCCTTTTTATCACCTGCCGTTAATTTATCTGTCATAGTAGAATCAATAATTGTCAACGGTTATCCGTCTGAATCATAACAAACAATGTAAACTTGCACAAGACTTTGCTCTTCCCCACTTGTATTCTCCACTCTTCCCTTAGCTTTTAATCCCCACATTTTATCATCGGTTAACCCTGTCGTCAACTAACGGCAATAAATCACTATCGCCTGTAACAATATCAACCATACTATTGGGATAATCTTTTTTAATACGTTCCAAGCAAACTTTTATCAAATCGTCCGCTTCAAAATTCGGTGCGGAATAGCGACTTATTCCGCCTTTCAACAAGCAATTCTTAGTTAAATCTATACCCTTATAACGCTAAAAACCAGCGTTTTTTCGGACGTGATGTTTACGAGAAATATTATTTAAAATCGGATACTTGTACAATGATTTTACAAATATTGGATTAAAAAACAAAGAAATTCCGATGATACTCTGAGTTGCTCTTGAAAGTTAGGCAGGACTAAACACCAATAAAATTGACGGCGAATCCCTCAAAATTAATCCGATTATCGCGTACGGCTTGGAAGAAAAGTAACGGAAAATTTGTCCCTGACTTTTAGGACAGATTACGAGGACAATCACATTAAATTAAAATCATTACATCCAATTATTATCTTTCATACAAAAAATATTTGCATATAATCCGAATTTACCATTAATGTTATAGGATGATAAATATTCACCATAAGAATTAAAAATTTCTAATTCATAAATATCAGCATATGTTTCGCCTTTGTCAGTAATTTTTTCTTGAAAACTTCCCGAACTTAAATAACCGACAGGAATATTAAATGTGCATATTAGTTCAGAGGATCTTAAAAATTGGTTTGTAAATTCGTCTTGAAGAACTTGTATAATTCCAACTGTTTTATCAATTTCATGCACGTATAGATTTGACGTTTGTGTTATCCAATAATTTTTCATTTTATTCACCTTATTTTTTCATATTTTGTGCAATAATTCTTAGTATCATAATCTGGATTATCGGAAATTTTTACTGCAATATTACGTAATTCACACCATTCTGTTTTAAACCACGAAATTTTTTCATCAGTAGATTTCTTAGAATAATATTTACAGCTCCTACAACCTTTTTCAATCTGTTGTCTTGCATTACATTTTATACAAAACGGTGCATTGGGGACACTCGCCCCACATTGTTCACAAATCATATTCCCCATATCATACCTCCATAATTTTAAATCCTTATTATAAAATGCTATTAATTATTTTAACATATTTTTTAGATTTGTCAAGTATTTTGTGATTTTTTACACTATGAAAGTCGTAACTTAAGCCGTAATCAAATAATCTCTGCTCATTTCCGCATTTTGTTTAGTTCCTTTGAACCCCTCGGGATAAAATTTCATTGTAATTTCTCCTATTTTTTAGTATTTACCAAACGTTTACCGGTCGTTTAGTTTATACAGATAAGCTTTCAGTCTGGATTGCTGTCTACCTGTTTAAAAAAATAAGAGAAAGAGTCGGTATTCTAACCAACTCTTTATTTATTAATTTACTCCATGGGTTACTCTTTCACACAATTCAGCACGTTTACCGTCACCCCAACGTGAAGTATCGCCTACAAGATACCCCGTTATTCTGCGGATTCTCTGAAAGGAAATTTTTGCGTATACAGGCGTAAATCCACACTCCTCATCGCTTATATAACGTATCCCCAACTGCTCCAATACACGTTTTTTTGCTCTTGCCTCTTTTGTTTCAAACTCCCACCAATACTCCTTAAATGCCTCGTCAGGTTCTACACCTTTCGGAAAATCTTTTAAAATTATGTCCATACTTTAACCTCACTTCTATAAATTATTCACTTTCATAATGATAACTTTGTTCAATGCCTTTCATAAATATTTCTCTATTATCTATATCTTCTGTCAAAGCATTTTGCAATAAAACCTTGATTTCAAGGTCGTTTACCGGGCTTCGTTCCATTGCCGAAAGATATGCTGATTTATCAACTTTCTGCCAATCAACACACCGTCCTAATCGTTTTTTCAATATTAAATCAAGCCAAATTCGCATACTTCTGCCATTACCTTCAAAAAATGGATGTGCAATGTTCATTTCAACATATTTTGCAATAATTTCTTCATATGTGTTTTCAGGCAAAATTTCTATTTTAGCAAGAATTTCTTCTAAATACAATGCACTCGCAAATCTAAAATGCCCCTTTGAAATATTCTTAGTGCGAATTTTACCCGCAAAATCATATAATCCGTCAAATAACGTCTTATGAATAAACTGTAAGCCCTTGAGTGTGCCTACTTCAATTTTATGAATTTCTCCGTTGTCATAAAGATTATATGCCTTTTCACGGCTCTTTTTATCTATCTCGTTCATTTTTTCTCCTAAATTCCAGAGTATATAATCAATCATTTAATTATACCCCTAACACACCGCATTGTCAAGAAGTTTTATGTCCTACCATTTTTCGCCTGATGTTTTGCAAGCTGCGTATCACTCATAAAACCACCCCGGAATCTCTGCGTTTATTTTACTCAATCGCCTATGCAATTCGCTTTCAACCCTTAGTTTTTCCTCAGGATTTCTTTTAAGCCGCTCCCAAACATCTTGCTTTTCAATCTCTACCCGAGGTTTCAATGGGGTGGGGTACGCTCTGTCAAACGGTGAAGTGTCCATTATCGAAGTAACCAAAACCCCTATAATTTGAGGAATAAAATTTTCCTCGCTTAACTTGAATAATGTAGCAAACGAAAAACCCACACCCTGCCGTTCCATTCTGTAAATAATATCCACTACATCATTGTACCCCGTTCCGCAAAATTCCACAAAGTGTAATGCCGGCGAATGAGCGGGTTTATCAAAAATATTCTCAACCCCACCGATAAACTCTTTGTTTACAGAAATACCAATACAACCCTCAGTTTTTATCGAATATCTCTGTGCGTATTCACCACAATATAATTCTCACCGTCATCGCCAATCACGAAAATATTATCGGAAACTGCTGAATTCGGGAACTCATTAATCATATATTTTACCGTGCTTATGTTCACTCCGATATAAATAGTCATTCCAACCCACGCAACAAACACCGCACCCCAGATAGCAATAATAATTTTTTGAATATCACTAATTTCAATTCCCCTAAATCACTTTCCCTCTGCCGCAAGTGGTTTACCGCAGAAAGGGCAGAACTTCCAATCCTCGTGTTCGTGGAATTCATCCCCTCTATCTATTTCGCCCACACTAACTACTTCGGAAGAAATCCAATCTAACAAATAGCCACACTCACTGCAAACAGGGCAATCTCTACTGTAATTTCTTATTCCGCCGTAAATTTCAACTTCTTTTCTTATTTGCATTTTTAATCTCCTTTTTCAGTTTTGTTATTAAAAACTGATTTGTCTGGGCAAGAGTCTAATACAAATAAAGATTTTGCTCAAAATCTACCAAGGTTTCGCTATCTACCTGTTTAAAAATCAAAACAAAGTAACCGCCTATGTCTAAGCACACATTCCAATCATTAAAAATACCTGTTTTATATCCGCTCTTAACAGCGTAAAATTTCTGCTTCTTAGCCATTTTTCACCTCTTGAAAATAATGTTGTGTTTGGTTACTACCCAACTGTCTGATAAAAAATATAGCAAAAGAAAAACACTCTATTGATTAAACAATAAAGTGTTTTTGTTTTAATATACTCGATTATAAAAGAGGTCTAAACCGCCTGTGTATTTCTCAATCCAATTTTCCTTTTGTTGCAAAACTCCGTCAACACCCCAAATCTTGCAAACAGGCTCTTTCAATAAAAGCAACCGCATACCCCTATCATATACTATTGCTCTATCAGAAAGCTTAAACGGCTAATTTATCAAAGAGAATATGATTCCTTT
>JAISIJ010000432.1 GCA_031262245.1 Oscillospiraceae bacterium
ATCGAAAAAGTCGGTGTAACAGTTAAAGAATAATTTGAATTGTTTTTCGTTTCCATTTTTCATTGCGTCCCAAATTTTTTCGACAAAAAAACGGAAATCATAAGGATATATTTTTTTATTATTATTAATCGCATAAGTATATAGTTCTTTAATCTTTGCCATGATATAAGGAATGACTTTATCCGAACATTCATAATCGCCCTGTTTCTGGAAGAGAGTGAAATCAGTTTCAAAAGTATGGAGCGGACAATCATTGTCTATTAAATATCGGTCTTTTTGCATAAAAATACTAAGGCTGGTATACTTAAGTACATCAAAAATGATATTCCCATCCCATTTATCTGGCAATATTCCGAATAAAGTTTCATAAATTCTCAAATTCAATAAAAAATCTTTACAATTAAATTTTACTGCCGTAGCAATGATTTCTTGCACCGTATCCAAAAATATTTTCTTAAACATTTTGCCCTCAGGCCACGATGTTTGTGAGACAAAAATATTTATTTTGTTTTCTAACTCACTCTGGTTCGTGTCTTTTCTTTCTTTAGGTATTTGGAATAAAATATCTTTGACAGGCCAATAGAGGGAATCGAAAGCATGTGTGGCAAAATCAGATTCATTTCGTTTTAAACGCTCTTTGACATAAATAGATAAAAACTCATATAGTATTTCGTAATTTGTATAATTATCTTTGTTCATCTTCTCTCTAATCATACTTGTGATAAAATAAACATAGTAGTTATGCATCATAATATTATCTGACTTCAAAACTTCACGATTGATTAGAATAAAAAATATTCTAAAACGATTTTTTTGTCTTTCACCATATATTTGAGAATCATAATTGATTAGAGAGATGTTCTTGTTTAACCACTCTCCGAGCATTTTGAATGTACTCTGCGCATTTTGTGTATCATCTTTTTTTACAATTGACTGTATGATAGAAAGGATATCGTCGAATATGGATTCCTGCCCAAAATCAGCAAGTTTACGATAAGAATCGAATTCCTCTGGTTTGGCAGAATTCATTAAATTACCTAAAAATGCTTTCGTGTCTAAAATTTTTGGAAATTGATGTATGAAAAATAAAGTAGAGGAAAAATTTATAAAAACCAATAGCGGCAATATTGGTGGGAACGAATTTGCGTATTCTGTAATGGTTGCATTAAAAAATAAAAATAGCATTGGTATCAAAGTCAAAATCCAAAGCCTTTTGTTTTGCAACATCATTGATTTCAATAAATATATCGATTTGAATTTCCTATAATTCTCTTGTAACAAAATAATAAATATGGTCGAATTCCAAACAGCGAATGGAATGAAAATATTTATTGTATTCTCTACTGCGTTCGTTGTCTTTTCAGATACAATACGGAGATTGAAATAATATGTCGAAAACAATATGATTGGCCAGAAAATAAAGTGAATGGGATTAATTTTTTGTTTCTTCATATTTACAACTAAATCTACAACTATAAGTATTGCGCAAGCAAAATTTATATAAAAAGCATAGAGAAAATTTCCAAAGAATGATCCAAATTCGTATTTTTCAGAGAAAAGTATATCTGGTAAGAAAATGATTAAAATTGCTATGACGCCTAAAACTATCATGCTATATTTTTCTAAAAATGATTTCATTGCTTTCATTCTCCCGATAAAAATTTCTCTTCCAAATAATTTACAATATTTTCTCCGATTACTTTTTTCAAAGCATCAGCTTTAGATAATTGCTCTACGAAGCGCTTTGCGTTACTTCGATTACCAAAAGCTTTTTTGTCGTAAAAAATTGCAATTTGATATAAAGTTTGTAGCTCGATTATCCTTTTATTGGATTCGGTGTAACCATTTAAATAGCTATGAGCGGCATTATTGTAGTCTTCAATATCAATAGAAAAAGTCAAATGCTCTAGCAATTCATATTTTTCGATTAATCGACGATATTTATAAAAATGATGGGTATCATTTTCATCAGAAACGGCATTGATGGCAAGCAATGTATAAATCTGATTCGATAAAATGGCTCGTATCATATTGGTATAAAATTTCCGATTTTTGATAGTCTTTCCATTTTCAAAACGAAATTTTTCATCAATATATTTTAGTATTTGATATAATTCTCTAAAAAATGGATTTAGGTATAAAGAATAGCGACCTATATACTCATCTTTGTAATTCAATAATTTTTCCTTTTTCTTCATTAATGATAGGACTGAAAATTTATATATGTCTTTACTCGCTTTATTAAATGTGTCGTTTTTTCTATTTTCAAATTTATCATCGAAAGTTTTTTCTTTGCAAAACTCTTTATAAGCTAAATCAATTAATCTGTAAGAATTTTCTTTTTTTCTTGGGTAGCTTCGTTCTACATTTATATCGCTAAGCAGATTTCGTAGCATTTCAAACATATTAAAAAAATTATTTTCAAATTTTTCAATTGCGCTCGCTTTTTGTGTTTCTCGAAAAGTCAATATCATAACTAAAAAGGTAAGAAAAGTAAATATGCCTCCAAAAAAATCTCCTGTTTGCCCCCATTCTTCAAAACCACCATTCAATAATAGAGACCAGTTACCAGGCCATAG
>JAISIJ010000031.1 GCA_031262245.1 Oscillospiraceae bacterium
TCGGGGATTGTAACTGAAGTTAGGTTACAATCTCTAAAAGCATAATCTCCTATTGAAGTAACACTATCGGGAATTGTAACTGAAATTAAAGAGCACCACCTAAAAGCACTATTTCCAATTGAAGTTACGCTATTAGGGATTGTAACCGAAGTTAAGTAGTAAGAGAAGTAAAAAGCACTATCTCCGATTGAAGTTACGCTATCCGGAATTATAACCGAAGTTAAATCAGAGCCACTAAAAGCATCTTCTCCGATAGATATTATTGTATATTTATCTAATTTGGCAGGTATTGTTATCTCAGTTTCTTCTTCGATATAACCTTTGATTTCAGCAGTTAAATCTTTATTATTAACAGACAATATATAGTCGCCACTGGTTATACGTGGTGCGGTTTCTCCGAAATACCAACAAGTAATTCCGTTTTGATTTGCGAACGTTTCGGCATATGACCCCTCTCCGCAAATAATTGAAACGTTAGCACAATTATCAAAAGCTGTTGAAATTATTGTTGTAACACTATTCGGAATAGTTATAGTTTCAAGCATAGTAGAATAAAAATCGCCGCTTATTTCAATAACCTTATGGTTTCCAATATAATCAGGAATTTCCAAGGACTTCTCTGTATTGTTGTTGTATCCCGTAATTTCTGCTAAACTGGTAAGGTCGCTATACACCGGCAATCCAAATTCATCATATGTCGTTTGAGTTCCGGTATATGTCAAATATGTTAATCCATCTGAGTATTCACCTTCTTCTATCCATATTCGGTCTGCCGCTACACTAACCGAGAAAACCGAAAATAGCCCCAAAACCATTAGAATTGACAAGAGTAGGCTTGTCAGCCTTTTGTTGATTTTTTTCATTTTTCTACCCCCGTAAAAAATAATAAATAATAACAAAAAGCCATAACTACCCTTTTTAGGCAGTTACGGCTATGTAAACACAACGAAAAAATACTTGAATTATGCCAATCCAAGCGGTGGTGAGTGAGTGAGTCATTCCCATTATATCAAACCTCAATATGTCCGAGCTTTTCATTATTATACTACACTTTAAATTGCTTGTCAAGTGTTTTTTTTAGATTTTTGAAAATTTTTCAATGCTCTTTTGGCAAAAAAATACAACCGTTCGCTTGTGTGAAACGGTTGCGTTTATAAATAGTATAGTGTACTTGTTATCTGTGTTTTGTTATTTTTGTAATTTTGAAAGTATCGTTACGGTATGCTTTATAGGGTGCATAAATTTTTTAGAGTTGATTTTGTTAATCGAAGAATTTATGCACACGGTAGTAGAATTTTGCACACCCCTAAATAAGAATAATTAAAAGGTTTAATTTTGATCAAATTGCACTTTTAATGATAATTGGGTTTTTGAATTAACTACTGAAATTAACTTTATCAAGACTTTAAGATAAATGGCTATAACTTTGCCTTAATAACTATCGCTGTTTGGACAGTAAGATTATTGCCGTTTTCACTCAAAGAGTATTTTCACATTTTAAAAGTACATACCCCAAAAAGATTCCTTTTGCTATTAGTTTTCCGCAAAGTTGACGATTATATATGCCCATTGGATTAACAAAATTAAACTACTTTGTTTTTTTATTTTCAATTAAATTTTTTAATCTATTATACTCCTTTTCAGACTTAAGTCCTACAATTTTCATACCATCACATAAAATTTTAAGTTCTAATGGCATTGGTTTTCCGCCGGATGATTTATGGTCATTATCCAATGGTATAATATACATTTTTTCATTATCAACAACCACAATCAACGTGTTTGTGTCAGCGAAAACCAAATGCGTTATCTTTGAATTAATTTCACTAAATGATAGTTCTGTTGTTTTGGATAACGTCCATTTATTATCAATAAAATCTAATTTTGAAAGTGATACAAGCCCAATGTTACTTCCGAAAGCAATAATATTTTCTGTGTCATTTAAAGAACAAGATTCCAATGTTATAATATTGGGTATGGTCAATAAATCATCAGTATTGTTTATTTTGAGTTTGGAATTTGCGTATGTCAACATTGTTTTCGTGTTTAATGCCACACAAAGAAGTCGTTGATTAGTTTTTATTGAGAATGACTCGGTATTGTCCATATTGTGAATTGTATATTTGAAATTATTGTTATCTGTATCTTGCTCTGACAATAAAGTTTGTTTTGATACGTTGATTACATTTATACTGTCATTTAGTTTAAAGCAACCGACTTGAGAAGCATTATCAAAAAATACAGCTTGTCGCATTTTGCCTTGTTCAATGAGTGCTATATTGTTTTCAGAATTGACTGCAATAACGGATGGATTTTCTTTATCAATAAATATTTGTGTTGGAATTTCACCTGCATTATTAATTGACCATTTCCACACGGATTTATCATCATATAGTGCATAAATCCAATCATTGTAGTAGGAAATAGAAACTATTTTATACGTTTCGGCAAATTGTGCATTAGTCAAGTCTGCTCCTGTAAAATCAGCATTTGTAAAATTTACGTTGTACAATTTTGCGTTTATCAGAGAAGTATTGCTGAAATTTTTTCCTGTCAAATCAACGCCATTTAAATTTGCTTCATTCAATATTAGATTACTATAATCAGATTTTAAAATATCACCGCCTATTTTACACAGAATTTCTATAATATTGCTACCTAATTGAGCAGCAGATTCTCTGTCCTCGGAAGATGTATTTAGAGTTGAAGCCGTTTGCAAAAGTTCTTCCAACTTTTCAATACATTTTACTTTTTTATCTTTATCACTTAAACTTATTAATTCCGATAAGAAAGAAACCATTTCAGGGGTTAAATCAATTGTTTTAAATAAATTTTCAATATCATTATCATCATCAGATAACATTCTGTGAATTTTTCTTGCAATAAAATACTCTCGCATTGATCTATGGCAAAAATCAACTTGACGGCCATCGTCAGAATTTGAACAACTTAATATAGAGCGATATGCAATTCTGTTTTTTGTATCAC
>JAISIJ010000071.1 GCA_031262245.1 Oscillospiraceae bacterium
GATATTGAAATCCTCGCAAACACATTTATTAATATTCTTAAAGGGAAATTTAGGGATGAAAATGTCAGCTATTCGAACGAACTGAAAAATGGTATCATTCAAACTATGTCGGAAATTAAAAAAATTTCTCCTCAATTAACATTAAGCAATTCAAGTCTAAATTTTTCTGAAAGTGTTATCGCAAGAACATTTGCAGGGGAAAATTATGACTACAATCAAGATGCTGTTATTCAAAATAAATGGACATTACAAAGTATTTCTGATATTTTTCCGGAATATATTTTAACCGTTTTAGAACATATGCCGGATGATATTTTAAAAGATAATTGTGATACGCTTGTTAATATTTCTTGGTATGAACATTATTTTGCAAGAGCAACTTTACTTCTCTCCAAAATAGAATATACTGATTTATCGTCGAGATTTTGGCTTGGCAGCAACAGAACAACCGACAAATTCACCGCTGTTATCGGTGCATTAAATGCCATAAAAAGGGAAAAAGGTGTGGATTATGCTTTTTCGATTATTAAAATGAATTTTGAAGCAAGATATTTGGGTGGTGAATTTGAATTACCTGAACCTCTTAAGGATTTTGATTTTAAAATTTTATTAAATGAATATTGGCAAAGACATGAAAAATACACTGACTTGGCACTCGAATGGGCAGAGGAAAATGTGCAAATTTTACTTGATATGTTGCCGCTTTACCTTTTTATAACTGACAATGAAATTAATAAAATAGCAATCAAGCTCAATGAACTCGAACCTAAAATATGTGATGAAGAAGAAAGATTTAAATTATGGAACAGACTTTGCAATATAGGTTTTTATGAAGTCGGACCCGAAACAGACAATCAAATTCCCAATGAAATAGTAAAAGAATTAAGAAAAGTCGGCGAAAAATTTAAACCCAAATCCGAAATAACCCGCTTAAAAAGATGGTTTCAAAATGTTAACGATATGCGTAATTTACTCTCCATGGATTTTATCGAAAATGAAAAACTAATACTTGAAGAACAGAAAAAATCAATAGAAGAAATTTACGAATTAAGCGGAATAGAGGGTGTTATAGATTTTTTGGACGATTCTAATGTGCATATAATTTTGGCAGTATACATTAACGACGAATATATTAATGGCGAATATTACATATTTAAAGACTTGAATTTAACACGGGCAGACGAGAAAAAAATTCTTGAAGAATATCTTGCCGGCAAAAAGATTTATGCGGCATATTTCAAGAACAGGTCCTTTTACGGTGGTCTTGAATATATAAAAAGTTTTGATATAACCGATTATAATGACGAAGAAAAAGCTAAGATTTTTTCTGTTTTTCTTTTGAATGAAGAAACTTTGAAATATTATGAAAAAAATTTGTCGGATATAAATTTGTTTTGGAAAGAACAAAATCCTTTTTATTCTCCAAATAATGATAATGGACACACTTATTTTACGGTTGGTTTTGAAAAATTTCTTGAAACAAAACAGTATGCTAAGGCTTTTGATTTGATATATTATTCTTCTAAAAACTTCACATATTCTGATGACCAAATTTATGATTTATTAGTGATGATAAATTCTGAAAATATTGAATTTAATTCTATTAAATATAAACTTAACGAAATTATCAAACGATTAACATCAAACAATTATGATAAAAATAAAATGGCTGAGTTAGAGTTAAATTTAGGTTTAAAATTCAATATGTTTAGAAATTACAGATATGATGATTTAAAATTTACTAATATGTCTGAAAAATTATCAAATGAGCCCGAGTATTTTGTTGATGTGCTTAAAAAATTAATAAAAGAATCAAGGGTAATTTATTACTATCCGTCTTGTTTTATTGCACCTTTGACAGATATAAAAAAATGGTATAATAAAGTAACGGAACTTATGGATAACGACAGTGATTTTGATGATGATGACAAACGTTTTATCCCAAGATTTATGGCTCAAAATATTAAAAATTTAGATTCTGACGAATTAGCTGAAATAATTGAAAACGAAACAGACGAATTTATAAGCAGTTTCAGAAATGCTTTATACAATAAAATTTTTGCTTTTGGTCGTTATAAATCAAATACTGAAAATTTTTCTCAAATAGCCGACAATTTTGAAGAAAAGGGATATATCAAATTCCCGAAAATGCTTAGAGATTTGGTAATGGATGTTCGTCAAATGGAAACCAGATGGCAAACCAAATGCTACTGATACACCAAAGTATCAGCGGCATATAGTTGCAATTCCAATTTGTAATTCCCATACAAATTAGCATACAAAGTCGATTAACCTTATTCAAGTTGGAACTCAAATAATTTTCCATTTGAAAACTAATCGCTAAATGCAGGCACTAATCTAATCCTTGCCATTATTACATACAATATATCGCCCTCATTAAATATCGTATTATTGAATTTTGTGACAAAATCATCCCAACCGCTAAGTCCGTATTTCTTATTAGTTGAACTCAAAAGACCATAACTGCCAAACTTTAAGACGCTGTATACTCCCGGCGGAAAATCTTCTCCGCATATGTAATTGCCCGACGAAAAGTCAATTGCAACCTCTTGATTGTATCTTCGACCCGAATATCCGGACGCTATTTCAGAATATACAATCTTCAATTCCAAATATTTCTCAACCGTAAAAACTCCGCCTTCAGACAGTAAAACTCCCTCGCATGAATGCAATCCGGGTTCCCCGTCATCTCCTAAAAGAGCGTGCAAAGTACATGCACCGGCGACATCACTTGACATTATCTCACCATACCCATCGAGCACAAAGACATCAAA
>JAISIJ010000104.1 GCA_031262245.1 Oscillospiraceae bacterium
TCTGTAAATTCACACTTAATCGAAGAACAGACCCCTCTACAGCGGAGATTGAATATATTACAAGAGATGACACAACTTTCTATGTAATGCGTGACGGAGAATATACAGGGCTTTATGCGAGATATAACGAGTTTGAAAAAGAAGAAAGACTGTTCCCGGCTTGGAAAACACTCAAAGAACACGGACTTTTAGGATAACATTAACAGCATAGTATTTACTATGCTGTTTTTATATAATCTTTCACCTATTTTTCAGATTTTTCAGAAAAACTTCACTCCCGCTTTAAGAAAAATTTAAGTTATTTTATTTATAATACACACATAACAACAAGAGATTGTTACGCTCTTTCAAATAAGATATACTCCCTTTCTCCTTTGCGGAGAACAAATAATCCACTTTTTTGTTCTCCGCTACATACTTTTCTTGCAAAAAATAAGTATGCCTGAATTCAGAAATAAGCAAAAATCCCCTTGAAAAGTCAAGGGGATTTCTCAATTTTCAATTTTTTTAAATTTTTCTTAAAAAGTTTCAAAAAACACTTGACACACTTCTCCACATATGCTACAATATCTAAGCTAAATTTTGCGGGTGTAGTTCAATGGTAGAATGTCAGCCTTCCAAGCTGATTACGTGGGTTCGATTCCCATCACCCGCTGTTTGGATGAGATTTTAGAAACTATAAGACGTATTTTAAAAATAATGAATATAGGGTGCAATTTTAGGGATTGCAAAGGAGACAATTTTAAGATTGCGATTTTAAAGAACAATATCTTATGATATATCATTTAAATACTGTTTTGTTGCGTTTTTAGCTCAGTTGGATAGAGCAACTGCCTTCTAAGCAGTAGGTCACTGGTTCGAGTCCAGTAAAGCGCGGTTGGTGGGAATAGCTCAGTTGGTTAGAGCGTTGGATTGTGGTCCCAAAGGTCGTGGGTTCGATTCCCATTTCCCACCCTAAAAAATTGAACACCTTGCAATTTTGCAAGGTGTTTTTATTATGATTTTATCTTATCTCAAGACGTCTTGTTTGCGGTTTAACAGGCTCTCTCTTCGGCAAATCAACAACTAATATACCGTTCTCATATTTTGCATCAATCTTTTCGCTGTCAACAGTACTGATATCAAAATTACGTTGATATGAGGAGAAAGTCCTTTCACGGCGTAAATACTTCTTGTTTTCGTCTTTGTCCTCTTTGGTTTCAGAATGTTTTGCAGATATTGTCAAAATATCGTCATTGACATCAAGACTGATATCCTCTTTCTTAAACCCCGGCAACTCTGTTTCCATAATAAATTTTTCGCCTTCATCACGAATATCCGTATGGTAACTGTTCATTTTTGTAAGACCGAAGAAATCCTTTTCTAATCTTTCAAATTGATCAAAAATATCCATACTTCTTTTTTGATAAGGTGTAATTCCAAACATAATTCATTCTCCTTTACTATTTAAAATTTATTCTTTTATTATTATGTGGTTTCTTTCTGTGATTATTATTATACTCTAAAATATGATAATTATATGTTTATTAAGTGAAATATTAATGAAAATTAGCAATTAATTTTTTTAGTGCTAACAATATATTTTAAAACTGCTAACGCTATGTCCTACGCACTGACAACTAACACATAAAAAAACGCCCTAAGGCGTTTTTTAATCTACTTTTTTTCAACAATTCTCGCAAACAAAGGTTCACAAATACCCACATTACCTCTAATCTCTCCGAAATTTTCAAGACTTTGCAACGAACGGCTGTCCGTTTTCAGAACATCAAGAATATATTCAGCAGTTTTGGGAATAATGGGGAATAGCAATACACCTAAATAGCGTATACTTTCCAAAAGATTATAAAGCACTTGCTGTAAACGGGTTTTGTCCTCGTCTTTTGCCAAAACCCAAGGTGTTGTCAAGTCAATATACTTATTACAATGTTTAGCAAGATTCATTAAACACTCGCAAGCGTCAGCTAATTTATACTGTGTTATAGAATTATCAAAATTTTCAACTGTTTTTAAAACAGTATTTTTCAAATCAATATCAAAATCAATATCTGTTTGAGTATATTCTCCGATAATCCCTCCGAAATATTTATTAGACATTGCAATTGTTCTGTTAACAAGATTACCGAGAGTATTTGCCAAATCAGTATTAAAAATCTCTGTAAAACTCTCAAGATTAATAAATCCGTCTTGCCCGTAAGGCATTACAGACAGCAGTACATACCTTGTGCCGTCAACACCGTATTTCTCAACAAGTTCGTCAGCGTAAATAACATTGCCTTTGGATTTAGACATTTTATCCACGCCGTCGTCACTTTCTTTGTTGTTAACCAACAACCAAGGATGACCGTAAACTTTTTTCGGCAATTCCTCACCCAAAGCCATAAGAATTATGGGCCAATAAATAGTGTGAAAACGAAGAATGTCTTTACCTATAATATGAACATCGGCAGGCCAGTATTTTTTATAATCCTCACTTGAACCGTCGGGGTCATATCCTAAAGCGGTGATATAGTTTGAAAGAGCGTCAAGCCACACATACACAACGTGCTTATCGTCAAAGTCAACAGGAATACCCCATTTAAAGGAAGTTCTTGAAACACATAAATCTTTAACACCGGGTTTTATAAAATTATTCAACATCTCGTTCCGTCTGCTTTCGGGACAGGCAAAACCGACATTTTCATCCCAATATTTCTCTAAACGTTCTTGATAATCAGAGAGTTTAAGAAAATATGCCTCTTCCTTTGCAGCGGTAACAGGTCTGTTGCAATCAGGACACTTTCCGTCAATAAGCTGAGAATTTGTCCAAAAACTTTCGCAAGGGTCACAATACATTCCCTCATACTCGCCTTTGTATATATCTCCCTGTTCATAAAGCTTTTTAAATATCTTTTGAACGACTTTTTCGTGATAAGGGTCTGTTGTTCTTATAAATTTATCATAAGAACAATTTAGCATTTTAACAATATCCTCAATTTGTTTTGCAACATTATCCACAAAAACTTGAGGTTCAATATTCTGTTCTTTTGCTTTTTTCTCAATCTTTTCGCCGTGTTCATCAGTACCCGTGAGAAAAAATACATCTTTGCCTTTCATACGCATATATCTTGCAATAGCATCGGTTAAAACAATCTCATAGTTATTGCCGATATGAGGCTTTCCCGAGGTATATGCTATAGCGGTGGTTATATAAAATTTTTCCATACTACTCCTTTTTTAATTCTGTTTAGGTTGTAATTCTTTTAAATCTTCTTTATTTATAACAAACGTTAAAAAGTCGGGGGAATTAACATAATCGGGGAAAATAGATACTTTGAGTTGGTCGCTTAAATTTTCGGGTTCTGCAAAAGGCAGATAAAAATGTTGAGTTGTGCCGGCTCTGTAGAGATAATTATCGCTTGCATCAACAGTATAATACTGTGTCATAGCCCTAAGGGCAGGTACATTTTTATTCAAATTAGAAAGCAATAACTCGTCACCGTTATATACCAAAACGCTCTCGGCATTTACCCAGTTCAAATTCATATTTTTTTCAGTAGTATTTTGAATAATAATATCCAACATAATATACTTTTGACTTTCAACAGGTTGAGAAACACCAACAGAAGTAAAACTGAAATTTATTCCTGTGTTATTCCAATTTACAGTTTCGCCTAAATTGCAAAAAGTTTCCTGACCGTCATTTTTATAATCGGGACGAGTTCCCGTAACTCTGGCAGTTTGCCGTGCTGTATTTTCAATCTCGCCGCTTGTTCCTCTGACTGTATTATTTTTTGAACACCCGGAGGCACAAAGAACAGCAAAAATAAAACATATTGCTATAATCTTCTTCATTTTTATCTCCTGTTTTTTAATTTCTATCCCTCTGCCGGTAAATCTGCCGCATTAGGAGGAAGAGTAGTTGTTGTAGTTGCAACAGCCGGAGGAGTTAATGCCGCACCGTCAGCACC
>JAISIJ010000107.1 GCA_031262245.1 Oscillospiraceae bacterium
GATTCTATTTCTCTGGCGGGAAAAATTTCAGTATTAACATAATGTAAATTAAAATGAGATTGAATTTCCTTACCGTAACAACAACCTGCAAGTGAACAACCTATACGACCGAAAGCGTGAAAAAGTATTACTAAAGGTACAATTTCATTTAACCAAAAAGATAAATCCAAACGAAATATTTTAAGTAAAATTATAAAGCATATAAGAAAACCGAATAATCCAAAATAAAAAGTAAAACCGCTGTACTGAATACGCTCCAGCAACGGTAACTTATTTATTTCGGGAATAATAAAAAAATTTACTGTTTTAGAAGTTACAAGTGCAGTAAAACAACCGCTGAATACAGATGTAAATAATTTTTCTTCTTTAATTACGCTTATCTCAGCTTTTTTAACAATTCTGATTAATAAAAAAATGCATATTAACATACCAAAAGTAAATGCCAAAGAGTAAATGGGGAAATCGCCCCATTGTACTCTGATAAACGGTTTAGTCATTTATTTTCTGTGTTAATGCAACAATACCGCCGATTACAAAAAGAACCAAAGAGGCAAGATGGAAAAAAGATGAAAAAGCTGTTCCCCACCAACCGATAAAAGCAATAATTGCCGAAATTATAAGACAAATTCCACTTACTTTAGGTGAAGATTTACCTTTAACTGCACCGACAATACCCAAAATAATTGCAACAATACCCAGAATCATAGCCATTCCTGTGAAATCACCGCTTGTATCGCCTGTTGACAAAGCATCGGCTGTATCAACTACTGCACCGCAAATCATTCCGTAAATTGTTGCAGGCAACATACAACACGACCCAATGATTCCCATTATCATCGGTACATTTGACTTACCCATAATAACCTCCTTGTAATTCAAATTAATATTTTGTATTTGATGAAATATAACGAATAATGTAATATTTTGACTGTTTCCATATTATACATTTTTTTTAAGTTTAAATGATGTTCTTTTTCTGAACAAACGCTGAAATTTAAATGAAAATTGTGTGAAAATTTTTAAAAAAATATTGTCAAATGATAACTTGCCCTATATAAACAGATTAACGCTTCAAATTCCGAATCTTATTTTAAGCTTGTGGGGTAGATTACAACGATAATGATTGGGGTGAGGTTGCGGAGGAAAAGCCGATCGTGAAAAAGCTTGATAATCGAGAATTTGAGGAAAAAGTAGCTGATGCAATAACATTTACGGCGAAAAAAGCGTTTAGTATGCTTGCAGAAGGCGGTAAAAAGGTTTGGGAAAAGGCAACAGCGGTAAATGAGGGGTTGACAGAATAAAAGTGCTTAGAAAACTAAGTACTTTGGTGTTTATTAGCTATGGGTGTGTGGTTAGAAATCGGAGGGGGTTGTATGTACAGCCGACAATGTCGGCTGTTTTTATTCGAGTACAAACAAATAATGTGCGAAGTATGCAAAGAAAAGTATAAACAGAAAATTAAGAATAATAAAAATTATCCACCATACTTTTTTTGTTCTGATTTTTATGCCTAAAACAAAATTTGCAATACTTAAAATCGCAGCAGGAAAAATATAATTTTCTAAAATATAAAAATAAGTTAAATTATTATAATAAAGTTTTAAGAGAACATTATTCCTTATTTTTTTTTCTAATTCAATCCAAAAATCATTATTATAATCAAGTGTTTTATATCCAATAAAAAAAGGCAAAGAAATTCCAAAAAAAATAATAAGAATTATAGAAATAAAAATAAAAAACAAACAAAAATATTTTTTTAACTTCATAAAAAAATCCCTTCATAATAATCAAAAATCATATCTGTTAATGTGCTTTTTCTGGCAAATTCCCCATTTTCGTTTCTACTTGTTTTACTATTACCATAAAATAAACCTGAAACATTTCCATAGCTGAAAAAAGTTTCTACATCAAGTACACGATGTTTTGCATCATCAAATGGGTTACCGGCAAGACTGGCAAAATAATTATATGTCCCCATATTGACCGGATCATATCTATGATTAGGATTATCGCTGTTCATATCGGTTAATATAACCCAATTATCGGGGTTTTTGAGAAGTTCAATAATTTCGTCATTTGATAAATTTTCAAGACTGATTTTGGGCGAAACGATAGATTCAAATAAACCATCTTTCGTAACAAATTTCAAATTGTACTCATTATTGTAAGATGAATAAAAAGGATATTTTAAATTTGTGCTTTCAAAATCGCCGTTATTCATATGATAACGAGTATCCTTTTTGTTATATAATTGCCAGTTAGATGAATTATCAACAATGTCTTGAAAACTTTCCGAATAACGATTCAATTTATTTCTAAAGTAGTGAACTTCTTGAGGCATATCCAAACGAAATGGTGAAATGAATTTATAATAGTACGAATAACTTACCAACGAATTAAAATAATCACATAAATTATTCCATTGTTCCGCTGGAATTTTATCCAAATATTCTTGTGGAATTATATTCACTTCTGCCATTATATAGCGGATAACTTCGGCTTTATAACGCTGCATTATTTCTACAGATAGCCCGCCTTTAGCATCTTCATAATATCCATTTACAGTTTTTTCTACATATTTTTTATACTCGTCTGTACCGAAATCTAAATAATGATTCCATATTAATACTTAAGGGTCATCCTTATCTAAAATTCCATCTCCGTCAGTATCCTCTTTTGTGGGGTCTGATTTCATTACAAGATATCTACTTACATTATAACCATACATACTATTATAAATTTTCTTTTCTCGTAATATCGGATTTATCTCTTCACCATCTTCAAGTTTATCATTATCGGAATCTTTATTATTAGGCTGTGTATAAACGATACTGCCATTTTGGATTCGCATTCCGTTTATTTCGTAAAAATCATATAATTTATCCCCATCAGTATCTGCAAATATTGCAGGGACAGCACTATCCCATTCGCAGATAAATCCGACTATCGAACCATACCGATGTTTTTCTGGGAATCCGCTGGAAATTGCATACCAACTTCCCAAAGGGGATCCGTTTTTTTCCCCTATAATTATCATTT
>JAISIJ010000166.1 GCA_031262245.1 Oscillospiraceae bacterium
CATTTTTTGAAATTCTCCTTTGCTATACGCAACCTAAACGGTTACTCGCTGATTATTAGTTGGTTTTACTTAACTATTTCCACCAAATAATCTATTTCTCTGATTTTGCCTTGTGTTGCCGCATTATCGGGTTGAGTAACAGTTTTACCTATTTTAGTCAAACCTAAAGATACAGCAGTAGCAATATGGGATTTTTTACGACCCGAAATGCTTTTTACAAGTTTAATTTTTATATCTGCCATTTTTTACTCCTTTATATACTCAACGGAGTTATATTAACCCAGTATTTCTTTAACGGTTTTGCCTCTTTTTTCTGCAGCCTCTTTTGCAGAGATACAGGTTGAAAGACCGTTGAAAGTTGCTCTTACAACGTTACAGGGATTATTTGAACGCAAAGATTTTGTTCTGATATCTTTAATACCCGCAACTTCAAGTACCGCACGAACAGGACCGCCGGCGATAACACCTGTACCGGGAGCGGCGGGCTTTAAAAGCACTCTGCCTGCACCGTAAATACCGATGTTCTCGTGAGGAATAGTTGTACCTCTCAAAGGCACTTTAATGAGATTTTTCTTGGCATCGTCAATGCCTTTACGGATAGCGTCCGGAACCTCACCCGATTTACCTAAACCGAAACCGATAGTTCCTTTGCCGTCACCCACAACAACCAATGCAGAAAATTTCATAATGCGTCCGCCCTTAACGGTTTTTGAAACACGTCTTATGGACACAACTTTTTCAACAAATTCGGAATTGTTTTCTCTTGCCAAAATACGCTCCTTCTTATTTGCTGTTAAGTGCGGTTTACTGATAACAAAATTATCAACCCGCACTTTCACAAATATTTTTTAATTTTTTATTCGCAATTTTTAGGTCTATCGAAAATAAATCAAACTAAACACAACAACAATAATTGCCCGTGTAGTCAAAATAAATCATTCTAAACACAACCGCAATAATAGTCAGTGCAGTCAAAATAAATCATTCTAAACACAACTACAATAATCGCCCGTGTAGTTAAAATAAATCATTCTAAACACAACTACAATAATTGCCCATGTAGTCAAAATAAATCTTTCTAAACACAACCACAATAATCGCCCGTGTAGTTAAAATAAATCAATCCTAAAAATATGCCGCGAAATACAAGCGGATGTTATCCGCATTAGAACTTCAACCCTGCTTCACGAGCTGCATCAGCTAATGCTTGAACACGTCCGTGATAGAGATAACCTCCACGGTCGAATACAACTTCGGTAATGCCTTTTTCAACTGCAAGTTTACCGACAGCCGCACCTACTGATTTAGCACCGTCAATATTACCGCCGTTTTCGGTTACACCTTTTTGTAAACTGTTAGCAGACACTAAAGTAACACCGTTTATATCGTCGATAATTTGTGCGTATATGTGTTTTGAAGAGCGAAAAACATTAAGACGTGGACGTTCGGGAGTGCCTGAAACTTTGGAACGAACACGCAAATGTCTTTTAAGCCTTGCTTTGTTACTGTCAAATTGTTTAACCATTGTTTAGAACACCTCCTATTTCTTACCTTTACCTGTTTTACCCTCTTTACGGATAATATATTCACCGTGATAGCGTACACCTTTGCCTTTATAAGGTTCGGGAGGACGTTTGCCTCTGATTTCAGCAGAGAATTGACCCACTTTTTGCTTATCAATACCTGAAACTATGATAATACGACCTTCTTTATCAGTTACAGCAGTTGTAATATCTTCGGTATCTTCAACGATAACTTCGTGAGAATAACCTAATTTCATAATAAGCTGTTTGCCTTTTTTCTCGCAACGATAACCAACACCCTCAACATCCAATTGTTTGGTATAACCGTTGGTAACACCCTCAACCATATTAGCTAAGAGAGTACGGGTTAAACCGTGGAGTGAGCGATTGATATTCTCATCATTTGGACGTGTTAAAGTTACAACACCGTCTGCAAAATTCAGAGTAATATTTTTATGAAGTTGTCTTGTTAATGTTCCTTTGGGACCTTTAACGGTAACAAAATTGTCAACGTTGGTATATTCAACACCCGCAGGAATTACAACAGGTTTTTTGCCTATTCGTGACATTTTTTTCTCCTTTTGGAATTCTGATTAATGAAAATTAACCATACTACCTTTTTTAAGATAATTGAAAAACAATTACCAAATAAATGCTAAAACTTCGCCGCCCACGTTTAATTCACGAGCTTTTTTGTCTGTCATAATACCTTTTGAAGTGGAGATTATAGCAGTTCCCAAACCTTTACGCACTTTGGGCATTTCAGCACAGCCGGAATACATACGCAAACCGGGTTTGCTGACACGACGAAGACCTGTAATTACAGGTGTTTTGTTATCGGTATATTTAAGTGTAATTCTGATTATACCCTGTTGACTGTCTTCTAAAACTTGAAAAGATTTAACATAACCCTCATCTACAAGGATTTGAGTTATAGATTTCTTAAGGTTAGATGCAGGAACGTCAACAGTAGCTTTTTTTGCAGAATTTGCATTACGGATTCTTGTAAGCAAGTCTGCAATTGTATCTGTAATTTGCATTTTTTCTCTTCCTCCTAACTATGGGAGAATTATTTTAATTTAATTAATATATAGTGTTCGATAGGGAGTTATGCAGTAATAAAGGAACAGCGAGATATATTCACCTCATCGCACCCACCTGCACCCCCGCACCCTCTCTACCAACTTGCTTTACGAACACCGGGGATTTGACCGTCGTGAGCTAACTCTCTGAAACAGATACGGCAAACGCCGAATTTACGCAGATAAGCGTGAGGGCGACCGCAGATTTTACATCTGTTATATTTTCTTGTTGAAAATTTCGGGGTAGCCTGTTGTTTGTTAATCATCGCTTTTTTTGCCATAATTTCACCTACTTTTCAAAGGGAGCACCGAGAAGTGAAAGCAATTCTTTAGCTTCCTCATCGGTTTTCGCCGTTGTAACAAAGTTTATATCCATACCGCGGACTTTATCAATTTTATCATATTCAATTTCGGGGAATATGAGTTGCTCTTTAATGCCTGTGGAATAGTTGCCTTTACCATCGAATGAGTTAGCATTAATACCACGGAAGTCACGAACACGAGGGAAGTTAATGTTAAAGAGTTTATCAACAAACTCGTACATTTTCTCACCTCTGAGAGTAACTTTAACACCGATAGGCATACCTTGACGCAATTTGAAGTTAGCAACGGATTTTTTAGCTTTACAAACTATAGGTCTTTGACCTGTAATTGTAGATAAATCCGTAATAATAGCGTCAATAACCTTGGTATTTTCTTTCGCTTCGCCTGCACCGACATTTATAACAACTTTATCAAGTTTTGGTATTTGCATATTACTTTTGTAACCGAACTTTTTAAAGAGTGCAGGAGCAACGGTAGATTTATAGAATTCTTTTAAACGTGCCATTATTTTCTCCTCTCCGAGAATTGTGTGTGCATTTAACAGGGAATAGTGAGATAAGAGTAAGGTGTTTTTCAGAGAAAATTTTACTGAAATTTCTCACTGAACCTCTCTTCTCTATTTCTCCAATCCGCCCCCCTTACACAGCACCCTCGAATTGCTTTCGCTTGAATTTTTTTATCAGAACGTTTTGCTGCATTTTTTGCAGGTACGCACTTTGATTGTTTTGTCGCCGTCTTGGGTAAATGTGTGAGCAATACGAGTGGGTTTACCGCAATGAGGGCATACAACTTGAACTTTACAAGCATAGATAGGGCTTTCAACCGTAACAATACTGCCTGATTGACCGGCACGACCGGGTTTAAGGTGTTTTGTTACAAGATTAAAACCTTCAACGATAACTTTACCTTCTTTAGGGCTGACTTCGAGTACTTTACCTTCACGTCTTTTACCTGTGGGGGTATATTTATACTCTTGTTTGCCTGTGAGAAGTACAACGGTATCGTCTTTTCTGACATTAAGTTTAGGCATTATTTTAATCCTCCTAAAGAACTTCGGGAGCAAGGCTGAGAATTTTAGTGAATTGTTTTTCTCTTAATTCTCTTGCAACAGGCCCAAAGATACGAGTACCTCTCGGGTTTTTATCTTCTTTAACGATAACAGCGGCATTGTCGTCAAAACGGATATAAGTTCCGTCTTCACGTCTTAAAGCAGCGGCTGTACGCACAACAACGCATTTAACAACGTCGCCTTTTTTAACAGTACCACCGGGAGTAGCTTTTTTTACGGAAGCTACAATGATGTCACCGACACTTGCATAACGTTTTCTTGTACCGCCTAAAACTCTGATACACATAAGCTCTTTAGCACCTGTATTATCAGCAGATTTCAGGTAGGTTTGCATCTGTACCAATGTTGTTCTCTCCTTTCGAGAGTAATAAAATAGTATTCTATTTAGCTTTTTCGATTATTGAAATAACACGCCAACGTTTATCCTTTGAAATAGGACGAGTTTCCATAACTTCAACGGTATCGCCGATATGACATTCATTATTTTCGTCGTGAGCTTTAAATTTCTTAGTTTGCTTAACGATTTTCTTATATAAAGGGTGTTGTACATTATCAACAAT
The DNA here is from genome assembly GCA_031262245.1 of Oscillospiraceae bacterium. Taxonomy (GTDB): domain Bacteria; phylum Bacillota; class Clostridia; order Oscillospirales; family Ruminococcaceae; genus BNZF01. The sequence continues at coordinate 4,559 of JAISIJ010000166.1, forward strand.
AGCAATTACGACAGTTTTGTCCATTTTATTACTGACAACTTTACCCACACGGGTTTTGCGTAAATTTCTTTGAACACTCTCAGCCATTTTTTTATAATCCCCTCCAATCTTTTGGGAGTAAATTCAACCTTACGGTATTCTTTCAAACAATTACTCTGCAGAAGCTGATAATTCCAGTTGTCTTTGATAAGTTTTAACTCTTGCAATTTCCTTTTTAACAGCTTTTAAGCGAGAAGTATTTTCAAGTTTATTGACAGAATGTTGAAAACGGAGGTTGAACAGAGTTTGTTTAAGTTCGAGCAATTTATCAGCAAGCTCTTCAGCAGTTAACTCTGCAATTGCTCCACGTTCGTCACGTTTCATTATTCTTTGTCCTCCTCTGCCTTATTCAATTTCTCTGCCTTAACAAATTTACATTTTACAGGTAATTTGTGCATAGCAAGACGCATAGCCTCTCTTGCAGCCTCTTCGGAAACGCCTGCTATTTCAAACATAACACGGCCCGGTTTAACGACTGCAACCCAGTATTCGGGAGAACCTTTACCAGAGCCCATACGTGTTTCAGCGGGTTTTTCGGTAACGGGTTTATCGGGGAATATTTTAATCCAAACTTGACCGCCACGTTTGATATAACGTGTCATAGCAATACGGGCAGCCTCGATTTGGTTGGAAGTAATCCAAGACGGCTCGAGAGCCTGTAAACCGAATTCACCATTGGAAACGGTATTACCTCTGTAGGCTTTACCTGTCATACGACCTCTGTGAACTCTGCGGTATTTAACTCTTTTTGGAAGCAGCATTATTCGTTACCTCCTTCTTTAACAGTTTGTTGTGCTAGAGCGGGAGTAGTATCAGCTTGAGGACGGGGACGGTTATTATATTGAGGACGAGCTTGTGCGGGTCTGTTACCGCCTTGTCCTCCTTGACCGCCGCCTTGCCCACCTTGACCGTTTTGGTATCTTGTATTACCTTGAGAACGATTGCCGTAGCCGCCGCGACCTTGACCCCCTTGACCGCCTCTGCCGCCTTGACCACCTTGCCCACCTTGACCTCTGCCGCCGCCTTTTCTGAATCCATTGTTAGGTCTTTGAGGTTGTTCGGGTACTCTTGCACCTTTCTCACCTTTAAGAACTTCACCTTTATAAATCCAGATTTTAACACCGATTTTGCCGTAAGTGGTATCAGCTTCCGCAAAACCGTAGTCAATGTCGGCACGAATGGTTTGGAGCGGAATAGTACCTTCTTTATAGGTTTCGGAACGAGCGATTTCAGCACCGCCCAAACGTCCGCTTACCATAGTTTTAATACCTTTTGCTCCTGCTTTCATAGAACGGCTGATAGCTTGTTTTGTTGCACGTCTGAAAGAAACACGTTCTTCCAAGTCTTTAGCAACTTTTTCAGCAACCAATTGAGCATTGGTATCGGTATTTTTTACTTCAAGAATGTTAAGATAAACAGTTTTCTTAGTCATTTTCTCAAGTTGAGCTTTAAGTTTATCTATAGTTTCGCCGCCTTTGCCGATAGCAATACCGGGTCTGGCACAGTGGATATTAATTCTGACTTTTTCACCGCCGAATCTCTCGATTTCGATTTTCGGAATACCGGTGTCTTTTAATTTCTTTTTCAGAATTTCGCGTATTTTATAATCTTCAACGAGAGTATCACCGAATTCTGCTTTGTTAGCAAACCAGCGACTGTCCCAATCGGTTATAACGCCAACGCGTAAGCCGTGTGGATTAACCTTTTGTCCCATTTGGTGTTTCTCCTTATTATAGCGTTGTATAGCCCTTAATAATCAGTTTTTACAAAGTGCCGTGTGTTCCATAACAGTTACAGGGGTAATTTTTGATTTTGAGAGTTTAGAATAAACATTCCGAAATCCCCTGTTATTAAAACTCAGGCAGCTTTTTCTTTTAAAACGATAGTGATATGAGAGGTTCTTTTGTTAATTCTAAATGCACGACCTTGAGCACGGGGCATAATACGTTTCATAATCATACCCGGTGTTACAAAACAAGTAGCAACATAGAGATTGTCAACACTCATAAAGTGGTTGTTTTCTGCATTTGCCGCAGCGGATGCAACTAATTTCTTTAAAGGTTCACAAGCAGCTTTAGGTGTATATTGTAAAATAGCATAAACTTCTTCAAGTGATTTATTTCTGATTTGGTCCAAAACAATTTGAACCTTTCTCGGAGAAATTCTCACGTTACGCAAAATTGCTTTTGCTTGAGGTTGAGTATATTCAGCCAATTTTTATTCCTCCTTCGCTCCGTATTGATTGAGATATTCTTGGATTTTCTCTGCATATTCATTATTTGACTTTTTCAGATAATCAACAATATCAGATGTTTTAATAATAGAATAAACAGGAATACCGTATTCTTTGCTGATTTGCTTTGTTGCGGAAATATCGGTATTAATCCCCTTTTCCATTCTGTCCACAGAAATAAACAAAGCAACAATTTCAGCATTAATATTAAGCTTTTTTAATAACTCTATTGTTTCTTTAATAGAAGTACCTGCTGTAGTAACGTCTTCGATTATTGCGATACGGTCACCGTTTTGCGGTATATGCCCCAAAAAAGAGCCTGTATCACCGTGGTCTTTGACTTCTTTACGGTTAAAGGAAACTTTCGGGAAACTCTCCAGCATAGTAGCTGTAATGCTTGCCAAAGGAATACCTTTATAAGCCGGACCGTAGAGTACATTAAAATCTGTTTGGTTTTGTTCGATAAGCTCGGTATAATAAGAACAAAGAGTTTTTAAACTTTTGCCGTTATCATATCGTCCCGTATTTACAAAGTAAGGCGAGGAGCGACCGCTTTTCAGAGTGAAATCTCCGAAAAGCAATGCCTCACACTCAATCATAAATTTTATAAAATCATTTTTATTCATTTGCTATTACTTCTTACCGTTATTACTTGCTTTGCTGCCTGCGTGACCTTTAAAGGTACGAGTAGGTGCAAATTCACCGAGTTTGTGACCTACCATATCGTCTGTAACATAAACGGGAATGTGTTTCTTTCCGTCGTGAACAGCGAAAGTATGACCTACAAAATCAGGGAATATAGTCGAAGAACGGCTCCAAGTTTTTAAAACTGTTTTTTCGCCTTTATCGTTCAAGTCGCGAACTCTTTTCAGGAGAACTTCTTGGACAAAAGGCCCTTTTTTAATACTTCTGCTCATTTAGTTTTCCCCTCCTTACTTAGCGTTTCTGCGTTTTACTATATATTTATCAGTTGATTTATTTTTCTTGCGTGTCTTATGACCCAGAGTAGGTTTACCCCAAGGTGACACAGGACCGGGACGACCGATAGGTGATTTACCCTCACCACCGCCGTGGGGGTGGTCACAGGGGTTCATAACTGAACCGCGGACTGTAGGACGAATACCCATATGACGGATTCTGCCGGCTTTACCGTAAGAAACGTTTTCGTGGTCGATATTTGAAACTTGACCGACAGTTGCTTTACAGTTAATTGATACCTTACGCATTTCATTTGAGGGCAGACGAACTGTTGCAAAAGCACCCTCTTTTGCCACAAGTTGAGCCATACAACCGGCAGCTCTTACTAATTGAGCACCTCTGCCTGCGTATAATTCAATATTGTGGATAAAAGTACCCACGGGGATATTCAAGAGCGGCAAAGTATTGCCGGGTTTAATATCGGCATCTGCACCTGTACGGATTACATCTCCGACTTTCAAGCCGTGAGGAGCAACAATATAGGATTTTTTACCACTTTCATATTGAACCAAAGCGATAAATGCAGAACGGTTAGGGTCATATTCCAATGTTAAAACAGTAGCATTTTCACCCTCAACCTGTCTTTTAAAGTCAATAATTCTGTATTTTTTTCTGTTACCGCCGCCTTGATGACGTACTGTAATTCTGCCGTAGCTGTTACGACCGCTTTTCTTTTTGAGCGGTTGTAACAGAGATTTCTCGGGTTCTACTTTCGAGAGAACGGAGTAATCTGTTACAGTCATTTGGCGTCTTGCAGGGGTAGTAGGTTTATATTGCTTAATCGCCATTTACTTTTTTCTCCTTATTTGTGCTTTTGTATATTTTCATATTAAAGCACACCTTTTTATTATCAGAGTTAGGAACTCTATAATTCTATCCGTTATACTGAAAAGAAATCAGTGTAAGCTGTCAAAGAATTCAATGGTTTTGTCGCCTTTAAGGGTAACGATAGCTTTTTTCCAGCTTGCGGTTTTACCCTCAAAACGACCCATTTTTTTAATACGACCGCGAACGTTCATAGTGTGAACCGACGCAACGTCAACATTAAAAAGGGTTTCAACAGCGGATTTTATCTCAAATTTATTAGCATCTTTTGCAACTCTGAAAGTGTATTTGCCTTGTTCGAGCAAATCAACACTGCGTTCTGTAATAACAGGTTTAACGATAATATCTTGTGGTAATCTGTTCATTAGGCATACACCTCCTCAATTTTTGTAAGAGCTGATTTAACTACAATGAGTTTTTCATAATTAAGAATATCGTAAACACAGAGTGTGTTTGTAAGAGTTACTGCAATACCGGGGATATTTCTTGCAGAATTAACAATTTTAGTATCTGCATCCGGGATTACGATTAACGCTTTTTTACCGACATTCAACGCATTAAGCATTGCAACAATAGTTTTTGTTTTGTATTCTTCTGTTGTCAAAGTATCAAGAACAATTAAGTTATTGTCAAGAACTTTTGAAGAGAGCGCGGATTTCATTGCAAGTCTGCGTTGTTTTTTGTTGATAGTAAAATTATACTTACGGGGTTTAGGGCCTAAAGCAATACCGCCGTGAACCCATTGCGGTGAACGTGTTGACCCTTGACGAGCGTGACCCGTTCCTTTTTGACGCCAAGGTTTTTTACCGCCGCCGCTTACCTCTGTTCTTGTGAGGGTTGATTGAGTACCCTGACGTTGGTTAGCGAGATAATTTACTACCATTGCGTGCATTACAGCTTTATTCGGAGTAATACCGAAAACTGCATCGTTTAATTCTGTTTGGGATATTTCCTTACCGGTCATATCGTAAACTGCTACTTTAGCCAATTTTCGTCACTCCTTTCTAATTTGCAGACCTCTGGTCGATTATTTGAGCGGGTTTACCCTTTAATTGAGTACCCTTAACTGCATTTATAACACAGACAAGACTTCCGTTGGGACCGGGAACGGCACCTTTGATTGCGATAAGATTGTTTTCAACGTCAATCTTAACAATCTCAAGATTTTGAACCGTAACTGTTTCAGCACCCATATGACCCGGCATAGTTTTGCCTTTATAAATTCTTGAAGGTGATGAACAAGCTCCCATTGAACCGGCGTGACGGTGAACAGGACCGGAACCGTGAGTTTCTTTAATTCTGTGATTGTTAAAGCGTTTGATAGTGCCTTGGAAACCTTTACCTTTGCTTGTTCCGCTGACATCTACAATATCACCTACCGTAAAAACATCTGCTTTCAAGACTTTACCCAATTCATATTCGGAAAAATTAGCGAATTTGAATTCTTTAAGGTGTTTCTTATTGGCAACATCTGCTTTTGCAAAATGACCCGCTTGAGGTTTGTTAACGTGTTTGGGAGTAACATCTCCGTAACCCAACTGAACAGCCTCATAACCGTCATTCTCTTTTGTTTTGATTTGTGAAACAACACAGGGACCTACTTCAACAACGGTAACGGGTATTTGCTTACCGCTTGTGTCAAAAAGTTGTGTCATTCCGACCTTTTTGCCGAGTAATCCTTTTGTTAATGCCATACTCTTTCGGTGCGAAAAATCGCACTTCCTCCTCTCGTCATTGGTTGATTTTCATCAACATAACACAGTCATAGGTCAATAGTATAAACTACTGACGTAACATTTTTTATTCTCTCTTTGCTTTAGGGTAATACTTCTCTCGAAGTTCTCTACTTGTGGTAAATGTCGGCAACTTAGCTGACATTACCCTTGTTATACCCTTTAGTGTCAGAGCGATATACTATTTAACTTCCATACTGATTTCAACGCCTGCAATAATATCAAGGTCTTTAAGTGCGGACATTGTTTTTTCTGTAGGACGGATAACGTCTATTAAGCGTTTGTGTGTACGCAATTCAAATTGCTCACGGCTGTCTTTATATTTGTGAACAGCACGGAGAATTGTTATAATCTCTTTTTCTGTAGGGAGCGGAATAGGACCGCTTACTTTTGCACCGCTGCGAATAGCTGTTTCAACTATCTTCTTTGCTGCGGTATCTACAATTGCGTGTTCGTAACCTTTGATTTTGATTCTGATTTTTTCGGTAGCCATTTATTTCTCCTTATAACTCTTTTATGTTTACAACTTGCCGTGTGTTTCATAAACACAACACTTGCAAACATTTCAGCCTGCACCTCAAAGGGTACAGAATTTTTTAATTGTAATTTATTAAAATCATCGTGCAATGTTTTTAATAAATCAACAATCTCAGCGTAATTTACCTTATCCCAAGGCGAATAAGCAATTTTACGCAAGATTATGGGGATTTCACCGTATATCCGGAGATAATCCGCCAAAATGCCTTGCTATTATATCACAAAAAAAGTCGGTGTTCAAACAATCCGCTAAAAAGTCAGAGAAAAGTTTGTAGAAAAAATTAAAGGTTTTTTGGTTATATTGCACAAAAATAGAAAAATACTTGACAACATTAGCACTTAAAATTATAATATGTTAGCAGTCAAATCGATTGAGTGCTAATTGAAATAAATAAAAAAACACTTATATAATAGTAGGAGGTCAAAATGGCAAAGAAAGAATTTAAAGCCGAGAGTAAACGCTTGCTGGATTTAATGGTAAACTCTATTTACACCCATAAAGAAATATTTTTAAGGGAATTAATCTCTAATGCAAGTGACGCAGTAGACAAACTGTATTTTAAATCTTTAACCGAGAATATCGGGAAAAACAGAAACGATTTTTATATCAATATCTCACCTGACAAACAGAATAGAACGCTTACAATTTCCGATAACGGTATCGGTATGACTAAAGAGGATTTAGAAAATAATTTAGGTATTATTGCGAACAGCGGTTCTTTTAATTTTAAATCCGAGAATAAGTCTGACGATATTAATATTATCGGTCAATTCGGTGTTGGTTTTTATTCTGCTTTTATGATTGCAAAAGAAGTTATTGTTAAGTCAAAAGCATACGGTGAAGAACAGGCTTATGAATGGAAGTCAGAGGGTTCTGACGGATATACTATAGAAGAATGTTCAAAAGACAGCAACGGAACGGAAATCACCCTTGTTTTTAAAGAAGATACAGAGGACGAGAAATATTCAGACTATCTTGAGGGCTGGCGTTTGCAGAATTTGATTAGGAAATACAGCGATTATATCCGCTATCCCATTCAATTGCCTGTTACCGAGAATGTTCCTATTGAAAAAGCAGAACACGTTCACGAGGACGGTACTCCTTGCGACCACGACCACGGCGAGGATAATGCACCTCAATATGAAGAAGTTACAACTATTAAAACTATTAACTCAATGGTACCGCTTTGGAAAAAGAATAAGAATGAATTGACTGACGAAGAGTATAATCAGTTTTATAAAGATAAATTTAATGAATATACCGACCCGCTTGTGAGAACTCACGTTAAAAACGAGGGTACTGTAACTTATGACGCATTGCTTTTTATTCCCTCAAAAGCTCCCTTTAATTATTATTCAAAAGATTATGAAAAAGGCTTGCAACTTTATTCAAACGGTGTTATGATTATGCAGAAATGCAAAGACCTTTTACCCGATTATTTCGCTTTTGTAAAAGGACTTGTTGACAGTGAAGATTTTTCACTTAATATTTCAAGAGAAATTTTACAGCACGACCACCAATTAAAACTTATTGCAAAGAATATCGAAAAAACAATCAAGAACGAGTTAGTAAAACTCTTAAAAAATGACAGAGAGAAATACGAAGGATTTTTCAAAGAATTCGGAACTCCCGTTAAATACGGTATCTATGAGAGTTTCGGTGCTAATGCCGATAATCTCAAAGATTTACTGATATTCTATTCTTCAAGCGAGAAAAAACTTGTTACCCTTGCGGAATATAAAGAGAGAATGAAACCCGAGCAGGAATTTATCTACTATGCTGTGGGTAAAACAACAGAGGGTATTGATATTTCCCCGAAAACAGAGGCTGTTAAAGCAAAGGGTTATGAATTACTCTACTTTACGGAAGATGTTGACGAGTTTGCAATAAAAATGTTGCGTGAATATGACGGCAAACAATTTAAATCTGTTTCAAGCGGCGACTTAAAACTTGAAACAGAAGAAGAAAAGAAAGCTGCAGAAGAAAAATCCAAAGAATATCAACCCCTCTTTGACGAAATGCAAAAACACCTTGCCGGCAAAGTTTCCGCAGTACGTTTGTCAACACGTCTTAAAGACCACCCTGTATGTCTTTCAAGTGAGGGTGAAGTGTCTGTTGAAATGCAGGAGATTTTAAAACAAATGCCCGGTTCGGATGTTGCAAAGAGTATGCAGTCTGCACCGATACTTGAAATAAACGGTGACCACCCTATTTTTGCAAAACTGCAAAATTTCTTTGAAAATGACAAAGAAACATTAGGGGATTATGCAGATATTCTCTTAGGTCAAGCTAAACTTGCAGAGGGTTTTGCTTTAGAAAATCCCGCAGAGTTTGCAGATAAAATTACTAAGTTGCTTAGCTAAGAGTGCGTATTTTTAAAATCCTATTTAAGTTAAAGCTGTTATTTAGTTAAGGTTGTATAAAAACTTAGAGAATAATAGATAAGTAACGATAATAGAGAAGTAAAAAAGTAAATGAAAGAATTTTTTAAACAGAGCGGTATTGAGATTGATAATCTAAAAATTGAGAAACTCAGAGCATATTCTGAGTTTCTCAAAGACTATAATAAAAAGGTAAATCTTACTCGTATTACGGAAGATAATGATATTATTATAAAGCATTTTATTGACAGCGTTATTGTGCTTAATTATATTGATATTCCCCAAGGTGCTAAACTCGTTGACGTTGGAACGGGAGCGGGTTTTCCCGGAGTGCCTTTGAAAATTTTCCGACCTGATATTGAAATTACACTTGTTGACAGCCTTAATAAGCGGATTGTTTTTTTGGAACAATTGCTTAAGTTGTTGGAGATTGAGGGTGACTGTGTTCATTCAAGAGGTGAGGATTTATCAAAAAACAGCGAATACAGCGGTCAATTTGATATTGCAACCGCAAGGGCAGTTGCAAAAATCCCCGATTTAAAAAAATATACTATGGGCTTCCTTAAAACAGGGGGGCGACTTTTGGCATATAAGGACTTAAAAGAGGAAATAACAGAGGGTAACAGTTATATCTACAAATTACCCAACGGAGATGACCGACGGCTTATCGAAATTACGAAGTAGAAAGTGTGTGTAAAAAATGGCAGTAATAACATATAAATGTCCCTCTTGCGGTGGGGAAGTTACATATAATCCACCTGAAAAAGGATTTGATTGTGAATATTGTGACAGTTTTTTCTATGAAAAAGATATTGAAAACTACTGGAAACACAATGAGGAAACCGACCTCTCAAAAGACGTTAATGCGGCTTACAGCGTTAACGAATTAGAGGAATTGGAAAAATATAATTCACAAATAAATCTTTATACCTGTTCGGGTTGCGGTGCGGAGATTACCGCTGACGATACAACTTCCGCAACCTCTTGCTGTTACTGTCATTGCCCTGTTATTTTAACAGGCAGACTTGCCGGTAAATATAAACCCGACAAAATGATTGCTTTTAATTACGACAAAAATCAAGCTGTTGAAATTTTTAACAACTGGATAAAAAAGCGTTGGTTTGTTCCGAAAGATTTTAAAACAAGCTCCGGGGATATAACCGGAATTTATGTACCTTATTGGCTTGCGGATTGTAATACCGAAAGTTCTATGAATGCGTTGGGACTTAAAACACGTTCTTGGCGAAAGGGAAATTATCTTGTCACCGAAACAAAAGAATATGATGTTGAAAGAGAAGCAAAATTATATTTTGAAGATGTGCCTATTGATGCCGCACAAAAGATAGACAATGAATTACTCGGGGCAATTGAACCTTATAACTACAGCGAATTTAAACCCTTTTCAATGGCATATCTAAGCGGATTTCTTTCAAATAAATTTGATATTACACAACAGGATGTAATGAAAGATATTACAAAAAGAGTAGAAGATTCCAGCAAAGAATATCTGCGTTCGACTATGAGAGATTATTCAAGTGTAAAAATTTCTGCTGCAATTTGTGATATAAAAAAGTCTAATTTTGAATATGCCTTGCTCCCTGTTTGGTTTTTAAATTATAAATATAACGATAAAGATTATGAAATTGTTGTAAACGGACAAACAGGCAAACTTGCAGGCACACCGCCTTTATCAATCAAACGTCTGTTAACGGGTGCTTTGTTATTAATAGTCGGAATGTCTATCTTTGGTTCTATTGCAGGCACTATTTTGAGTTTGGGTCAAGGTGTCGGCGGCGGAGGTTTCTTTTTCGGTTTCATTGCGGCAATGGTTATGATTGTGAATTCAAAATTCAGTTACAAATTTAAAAAGCAAATATCCGGCACAAACTATCTCAAAAACTCCGACCTAACCTTAGAAAAAGATATACATCTTCGTACCTACCAAACTCGTGAAAAAGTTAACGATTAGTTCTGTTTTTCTCTTAGTTCCTGTGTGGGTCTGCTCTCGAAGTTCCGTAGTTCTTTTCATAGTTGGCACTTCAGTTGACGTGGTTTAACTGTATATGAAAAATTCCGCCGTGCACGGCGGAATTTTTTTAGCTTACTGGGATAGATATTTGTTATTTTGAGCGATAGTCGGAGTTTTTAAAAGAATTTTTGATAAACCCTAAAATTTCCGTTCACGATAACAAATATCTAACACAGTTACGCAAGAAAAAAAGCACCCGAACAGGGTGCTTTTTTATATACAGTCAAACCAAAGCCTAAAAACTGCAACTGTGAAAAGAAATACGGAACTTCGAGAGTTGCTATTTCCTAAAATGAACAGAAAGGTATATAAATCTAAAACTATCAGAAAAGTAAAACTAAACGTTTTATAAAAACGTTTAGTTAAGACAAAAGTAACGAAGTTTTGCAATTGGTATTGACGTAAATTCAGATAAGATATATACTGTGTGTATAGAAAATTAATAAAATGTTTACAAAGGAGGCAGTTATGGGACTATTCGGAAGCGGTGGCGGTAGCCAGATTGCAACTCCTTGGGGGAGTGCAGCAATTACTACAACACCTAAAAATGATGATGGGGTTGTAAAAGGGAAACTGAGTTTTTGCGGAAAGAATATTGTCGGAACTTCTCCTTGTAAAGTCTGTGACAAATATCACAATAAAAAATGTAAAGAATGGGGCACATATACTTGCTGGTATGGGCGAGAAGGAGCAGGAAAACCGGCAAAATTACTGGCAACAAGGACAGCGGACTGAAGTCCGCTGTCTTCAAATATTTTACTTGTTAAAGGTTAATTACTCGGTGCGGGCAAAGTCATTGTTTCGGAATATTCAACACCTAAGCCATATGCTCCCGAATGTTCTTTGACAATCGCCATAACTTGATTATAGGTTTCTTTATTTGCCCAGTCACGTTGCCATTCAAGCATAACCTGTTGCCAAGTTACGGGTTTAACACCGGCTTGAACCATTCGCATAACAGCCATATCGTGGGCTTCTTTTGTTGCGCCGCCGCAAGCATCGGTTGCGACAAAGACATTATAACCGTCACCGGTTGCACAAAGTGCCGGAAAAGTTGCACAGGCTTCTGTCCAAAGCCCGGCAATAACAAGATTTTTTCTTGCAAGATTATCAACGGCATTTCTGACATTTGTGTCTTCCCAAGCATTGATTGCAGTTCTGTCAATGGGAACAATATCAGGACAGACATTTTGCAGTTTGGAATACATATATCCCGAAAAAGTTGAAGCCTCAACGGTAGTTAAAATACAGGGTACACCGAAAGCCTGACAAGCCTTTGCAAGCCCCACCACATTGTTCATAATTTCAGAGCGTGGGTGACTTTCAACCCCGAAGAACATTTGCGGTTGCTCGTCGATAATCAATACCGTTGTTTCGCTTGGGTCAAGCAGATAATTAGAATAATTTCTCATTTTTACCTCCGATTGTTTTAATTAACAATAGTATTGACAAAAATTAAGAGATTATACAAAAAAAGAGTAACAAAAGTTACTCTTTTTTCTATAGTTTTTTGCAAGAAAAATTAATCTTTAACAGCTTCTTTTAAAGCAGAACCTGCTTTAAAAACGGGTGCTTTTGTTGCAGCGATTGTAATAACTTCGCCTGAACGAGGGTCTCTGCCGTTTCTCTCAGCACGTTCACGCACTTCAAAAGAACCGAAACCAACAATTTGTACTTTATCACCTTCAGCAAGAGCTTGAGTGATTGTGTCAAAAACTGCACCGACAACAGTAGTTGCCTGAGTTTTTTTGATTGATGCAGATTCAGCAACTGATGCAATTAAATCTGACTTTGTCATAGGTAATTACCTCCATAAATATATCCGCTTTCGCGGCAAGCGGTTTTCCGCTTTTTAACATAATAAATTTTTTGGGGTTAGTCAGTATTCCTTTTAACCTTATCCCAATATATATCTAACTGTGTTATATCTAAATCTTTCATATCCAAACCGTCTTGAATAACGGCTTTTTCAACCTTTTCAAAACGTGAAATGAATTTATTTGTTGACTTATTAAGTGCATCTTCGGGGTCTATCCCTGATTTTCTTGCAACATTTACCGCCGAAAAGAGAATATCCCCTAATTCTTCGGTTATACGTTCTATATCAGTATACCCTGTTAAATCTGTCTTAATCACATTATCTGTACTTTTTATTGCAGATTTAAACTCTCCAACTTCGTTTTCCAAAGAATTCAAAGCACTTTCCGTGTCGGGGAAATCCATATTTGCATTTCCCGCACGTTTTCCTACTTTTGCCGCTCGCATTAAAGCCGGAAAGCTTGCCGGAATATCTTTAAGGGTATCGGTATAAGATTGGTCTTTTTTCTCTTTTTTACCTTTATCCCAGTTTTTAAGAACATCTTCTGTATCTTTAACTTTAACATCTCCGAAAACGTGAGGGTGACGAACAATTAATTTATTTGAAATATCTTCACAAACCTCATCAAAGTTAAAGTTGCCGTTTTCTTCTGCAATCTGACTGTGAAAAACAACTTGCAAGAGAACATCGCCTAATTCTTCTTTAAGCAGAGAGAAATCTTCTTTGTCAATAGCGTCAACAGCCTCATAGCTTTCTTCGATAAGTCCGATTTTACAGGATTTATGTGTTTGTTCCATATCCCAAGGACAACCGCTGGGAGCACGCAATTGTTTAACTATATCAAGCAGTTTGTTTATTCCGCTGTTTTCCAATTTATAACCCCCCCAATTTATAACCCCCTATACCTTATCTACAAAACCCACTTTACGGTACACTTTGTTGACTACTCTTTGGGATAATCTCAATGCCTGTTCAGCACCTTCGGTGTAGCATTTTTTGAGATAGTCTTTGTCGGCAATAATCTTTAGATATTCCTCTCTGATTGGGGATAGTTTATCGGCAACGGCTTCACCTACCGCAAGTTTGAAATCTCCGTAACCTTTACCGCTGAAGTCGGCAGTAATTTTATCGAAACTATCGCCTGTTACGGCTGAATAAATTGTCATTAAGTTGTTAATGCCGTCTTTGCCCTCTTTATATACAATTTCTGTATCACTATCTGTAACCGCACGTTTAAATTTGCGGATTATTGTGTCTTTATCGTCTATAACCAAAACATAAGCGTTTACGTTATCGTCTGATTTTGACATTTTGCTCTCGGGATTTTGCAAACTCATAACCTTTGAACCCACTTCACCGATATAGGGTTCGGGGACAATAAACGTTTCACCGTAACGTCCGTTAAAACGCTGTGCAACATTTCTTGCAAGTTCAAGGTGTTGTTTTTGGTCAATGCCCACAGGTACTAAGTCAGCGTTATAAACTAAGATATCAGCCGCCATTAAAACAGGATAAGTATACAGCCCCGCATTAATATCATCGGCGTGTTTAAGGGATTTATCTTTAAACTGTGTCATTCTCCCCAACTCTCCGTATTGAGTTGAACAGGAGAGAACCCAAGATAATTCGGCGTGAGTTTTAACGTGGCTTTGAATAAAAAGCACGGAACGATTTATATCAATCCCACAGGCAAGCAATAACGCATATGCCTCAAGGGTGTTTTGTCTTAATTTTGCAGGTTCTTGCTTTACGGTAATAGCGTGCATATCAACTACACAATATACACAGTTATAGTCGTCTTGGAGTTTATTCCAATTGATAACAGCACCTAAATAATTACCTAAAGTAAAAGTCCCCGAGGGTTGTATGCCGCTGAAAATCAGTTTTTTATTTTTATCAAACATTATGTTTTAATATACACTTTCTAAAAATATTATCCGTTACGGCGTTGAGTATCTTGAATAATTTTCATAACTGTATTATATCCCACAAATAATTTTTTATATACGGGATTTGTATCAACTGTTTCGGGGTCGATAATAACACGGCGAATACCGCCTCTTGTAAGCAAATAGATATAGTGTTCGTTTGTTACAGGCACAGGATAACTCGAAACTCTCTCCGAAGTATCATAAGCAACTTGAGATGCAACAACAAAAGCCTGTGATATTTTTGCAACTTCAATGTTATTAATTGCAAGATTTTCAACAGAACCTCCGTCATTGTAATAAACATTAGCCGCACCGTTAATAAAGCAGATAAGTGTGCCTAAAAGATTCGGGGAAAGCCCCATATCCACAATAACACCGTAAACTTGTGCGGAATGTTCGGATTTAATTCCCAACTGATATCCCTTTATATCAAAAGCCGCAGAACGTGTTGAGATATACTTCTGTGTTACGGAATAAGGGTTGTTAACATATCTTTTTTTACTCATAATTTTTCTCTTTTTTTTTAATCTAAAAATTTTTCGTCAAATTACCTAAAATTTCTATACCTTTTATAATATCTTCATCTGAGGGAGTGGAGTAATTAAGTCTGAAAGACTGTGTTTTTTCCGTTTCACTTACCATAAAAGCAGTTCCCGGAACAACGGCAATCTTAAATTCTTCAACCGCTTTTTTGCAAAAAGCAAGCATATCTGCTTTTTCGGGTAAAGTAGCCCATAAGAACAAACCGCCGTCAGGTCTTGTGTATTTCACATTTTCTGAGAAATACCTGTCCATTCCGTTAAGCATTAACTCACATTTGTTTTTATATATGCTGCGTAAATTTCCTAAATATACATTGAATTCTGTGTCTACAAAAAAACGATAGCAAATAATTTGAGCCCATATATTTGTATGAACATCATTAGTTTGCTTGCAAACGGTTATTTTTTGAATAATTTCTCTGTTTGCAGATACATATCCCACCCTTAATCCGGGGGAGAGTATTTTTGAAAAACTGCCCACATAAATAACACGTCCGTCAGTATCAAGACTTTTTATGCTGGGAATATCCTTTCCGGCAAAACGCAAACTGCCGTAAGGGTCGTCCTCAATTATTATAATATCATATTTTTGTGCAAGTGCATAGATTTCTTTTCTGCGTTCAAGGGTTGTGCATTTCCCCGTGGGATTTTGAAAATTAGGTATGAGATATAATAATTTCGTGTTTTTATTTGCTTTTAAAGCATTTTCAAGCAACTCAATATTTATACCGTCATCGTCTAATTCTACACCTACAAGATTTACATTATACGACTTAAACGCATTAAGTGAACCTATAAAACTGGGGGCTTCACATATCAACGTTTCGTCTGCATCACATAAAACTTTACAAGACAGGTCAATAGCCTGTTGTGCACCGCTTGTAATAATCAGTTCGTCGTCTTTTAAAAACTTATATTCCCCTGCAAGTTTTATCTTCAAAAAATCACGCAAAGGCGTATAACCCTCAGTAATACTGTATTGTAGAGCAAGCACAGGGTCATTGTCAAGTAATTTCGCAGAAATTTCTGAAATTTTGTCAACGGGGAATGCCTCGGGGGCGGGATTTCCTGCCGCAAATGATATTACACCGGGTTGTCCCGTAAACTTTAATATTTCCCTGATTGCAGAGGCTTTTAACCCCTCGACTTTTCTTGTAAATTTATATTCCATTCTTATTACCTCACAAAACTCGCTAATAATAACATATAAAAATGTCAAATGCAATAATTTTTAAAAAATTTTTAATATATTTTTCTTTTTTCATTGAAATTACTGAAAATTTTATTTTTTTACTATTAATTTAAGTAAAAATTGTTGACTTTTACAGAGGAAAAGTATTATAATTAAGGTATACATATTTATTTAGCGAATTTATTTGCCGAAAAGGTGGAAGTATTATGAAAATTAAAAAAATAGTTGCGGTGGTTGTTTCTGCCGTAATGCTTACAACAAGTTATTCATTCAATAAAGAAAAGGAAGTTGAAGTAAGTGCCGCTCCTTACTTAAACTATGCAGAGGCTTTGCAAAAATCTCTTTATTTCTATGAAATTCAGCAAGCTGGTGAATTACCCGACTGGAACAGAGTAGAATGGCGTGCGGACAGTTTATTGGATTATAAAATCCCGGGTGGTTGGTATGATGCAGGGGATTTGTTAAAATTCAATTTGCCGATGTCTTATTCCGCTAATATGCTTGCTTGGGGTATGTATATGTATCCCGAGGGTTTGAAAGAAATAGGACAGTATGAAACCTACAGACTTAATCTTGAATGGGCATTGGATTATTTTGCCGCTTGTGATTTAGGCGACGAGTTTGTTTACGGTTGCGGTGATACAACCCTTGACCACGCTAACTGGCAAAGTGTTGAAGTTGCGGAATACGGTTACGGTGACGGTGATTTTTACGATGTTTCTGGGCTTTATGATGTGGGTAAAGACAGTGCCGTGGGTGCTATGATGTCAGCGGCTCTTTCTTCCGGATATTTAGCCGTTAAAGACGACAGTCCCGCTAAAGCCGCCGGTTATCTCGAACACGCAATTAATCTTTTTAATATTGCAGATGCAACTCGCTCCGACAGCGAATATAACGCAAACAGCAATATTGCGGGAATTTATGCTTCTTCTCACTTCTACGATAATCTCTTCTATGCCGCTAACTGGCTGTATATGGCTACAAAAGACGATAAATATCTTGCCAAAGCCGAAGAGTATATTCCTAATCTTCCTAAAGCAATGGGAACACAGAATGTTTCTTATGACTGGGGTATGTGTTGGGATGATGCTACTCAAGGCGGTGTTCTTCTTTATGCTATCAATACAGGCGACAACACTTGGATTGAACAGGCAAGAAAACAGGTTGAATATTGGACAAATGATGTTAAAGAACTTGACGGCGGTTTACGTTGGCTCACAAACTGGGGCTGCATACGTCACGCTACCGCAGCCGCTTTTACCGCACAGGTTGCTTGCGATACTATCTTTAAAAATGACAGCAAACGTGACACTTATATAGACTTTGCGGAAACACAGGTTAATTATGCTTTGGGTGATAACCCCAATGATTTTTCCTACCTTGTGGGTTACGGCGAAAATTATCCTCAAAGTCCTCACAGCAGAACCGCTCACGCTACTTGGATGGGTGCGGCACAACGTGAACCTGTTGCAAACCGTCATATTGTATATGGTGCTTTAGTCGGCGGTCCTGATGAATCGGGGACTTATGTTGACGACAGAAATGAATATATCTATACTGAAATTACCACAGACTATAACGCAGGATTTACCGCAATGCTTTGTGCTTTGGTTGATAAATACGGCGGTGAAACAGACCCGACTTTCCCATTACCCGAAGAAAAAAATAATCCCGCAAAACCCGATACTCTCGAACTCTTTGTTACAACAGAGATAACAGAGGACAGTGCAAACGGCACAACAGTTAAATTTAATTTCAATAACCATACCGCTTGGCCTACAAGAATTGTTGATAATATCACTTTCCGTTATTATATGGACTTAAGCGAAGTTATTGCCGCAGGCAAAAATCCCGAAGATATTGTAATACGTTGCGACCGTGACGAAAGTAAAATGCGTGGTTACGTTA
This sequence comes from Oscillospiraceae bacterium, assembly GCA_031262245.1. Taxonomy (GTDB): domain Bacteria; phylum Bacillota; class Clostridia; order Oscillospirales; family Ruminococcaceae; genus BNZF01. The sequence continues at coordinate 22,707 of JAISIJ010000166.1, forward strand.
CTCAAAATGCAAGTTGGACACAGCCTGTTCAATATAAAGGCGATATTTATTATGTTGAAATTTCTCTCCCCGACGGACGTGCGGCATTGCCTGTTGCAGACGATTTATTTGATTCCGAAGTTATTTTAGCTTTTGTAATGCCGGAATACGGCACAGGTTGGGACAGTTCCAATGACCCCTCTCGTAAAGGTTTGGTTGACGGAGAAGAAGTTATCAATCAGAATGTTACGGTTTATGAAAACGGCACTTTGGTATTCGGTATCGAGCCCGACGGCACAACAGTTGACCCGGGTAAATCTACTACCACAACAACAAAAGCTACAACTACCACAACCAAAGCAACAACCACCACAACTAAAATTACAACAACAGGCGATAAACCCACAGGAAAATGCGGGGATATTGACCTTGACGGTGCTATAAAATTAGCTGATATTGTTACTTTAGCCAAAGTACTCAATTCCACATTAAAAATCTCGGGTGAAAGTCTTGCAAATGCAGATTGCGATGCAACAGACTCGAAAATAAATGCCGCAGATTTAGCGGTTTTAATAGGATATGTATTAGGTCAATATACAACTTTACCGTATACAGGCTGATTTACACAATCTACACAAAAGGCTGTTTTTCAGCCTTTTGTGATTTAAAAAAAAGGAAAACCCCTTTCACCCCTAAGGTAAAAGACTATGAAACGATTTTTTTCAATTATTATAACAATCTGTTTGTTATATACAACGTTGCAATTACCAAAGGAAAATCCTGTTTATGCCGCCTCCTCTATGGTAAACAGTTTACCCACAAAGCGACAAATTGCCGACGCTTATTATAAAGTATACCCTTACAGCCTTACAAGTATGGATAATTGGATTGTTGTTCCCGAAACAGGCAATGCCTCTTCTCTTAAGCCGGGAACGCTTACAAATGCAAGTCTTAACAACGCTTTAAACAGCTTAAATTTTGTAAGATATTGTGCAGGACTTAATCCCGTAACGCTTAATTCAACTTACAGTATGGATGCGTCTTATGCGGCAACACTTTTAGCATATAATAACAAAATGTCACACTATCCAACCCAACCTACAGGACTTTCGGATAGTTTTTATACAAGAGCCTCAAAAAGTGCTTTACAAAACCTCTATTATTGCTCGGGTGTATATAAAAATGCGGCATATAGTGTTGCTGTTTCATATTTAATGGACGCAGATATAAATAATATGCCTTATTTGGGACACAGACGTTGGCTCATAAATCCTTATATGTCACAATGCGGTTTTGCAGTTGCAAAAAATGCTTATGAAAAAACTTATTATCACGTTATGTACTGTAAAGATTCCGCTAACGGTTCGATTTTCTATCCGGGAACAGGATATGTTGCTTGGCCGCCGAAAAATATGCCTTATGAATTATATACCGCACAGAAAAACTCGGGAATGTCACAACGTCCGAATTATCCTTTTTCTGTAACTTTAGGTTCGGATTATAAAATCACAGGCAATGTTACGGTTACAATGAAAAGTAAGCTTGAAAATACTACTTATGTACTTAACAGCAATGATGTAAATATTGTTCAAGACGGAGAATATCTCAATGTTAATACAGATAATTATGCCGTGCAGCCTTGTATAATATTTCAAACAGGACATTTTTTTGTAAATGATGATACTGTTTCGATAACTATATCGGGATTGAATAAACCATTGTCTTATGATGTAAATTTTTTCAGTCTTGAAGATTATAATCCTGTTCAAACCACAACAACTAAAGCTACCACAACGACCAAAGCAACCACTACAACTAAAGCTACTACTACAACAAAGGCAACCACTACAACCAAAGCTACCACTACAACTACTTCAACTACAACAAGAAGGACTACCACATCTACAACAACCCAACCGCCTGTTCGTCAAAAAGGCGATTTAAACGGTAATTATTCTATTCAAGTTTCTGATTTGGTATTGCTCCTTAAAACTATCAACGCAAGAACTTATGACCCTTGGGGGGATATGAATTCTGACAGACGTATGGATGTTTATGATATACTCCTGTTGAAAGGAATTATTTGCAATTATAAAGGAGCGACTTGGTAAAAAAGGAGGTGTGTTAATATGAGCAGAGTTGATAAATCTAATTATTATCTTGATATTGCAGAGGTTGTTCTTGAAAGAAGTACTTGTTTTCGCCGTCAATTCGGAGCAGTTATTGTAAAAAATGATGAGATTATCTCAACAGGATATAACGGTGCCGCAAGAGGTTGCGAAAATTGTTTGGACTTAGGTGTTTGTGTAAGAGAGCATTTGGGTATCGGTAAAGGGCAACGCTATGAGCTTTGCCGTGCTGTCCACGCTGAAATGAACGCTATAATTTCTGTGAGCCGTGCGGAGTTATTAGATTCAACACTTTATATTGCCTGTCATTATAATAATGAACTGTACGGTGATGTTGAACCTTGTATGCTTTGCAAGAGGTTAATTATAAATTCGGGGATAAAAAAAGTACTTGTAAGAGAAACAAAAACAGAATATAAAATACTTACTGTTGAGGATTGGGTTAAAAACGATAAACCTCTTGAGGATAAAGCGGGGTACTGAAATGAACAGAATTAACATATTCGATGAACAGAATATGCTTGTTTTATAATACTAAAAAACATTGTATAAAAAACACCTTAGGGGTAATACTTACCTCTGAGGTGTTTTAAAATGAAATTAAAAATTGACATAGCATTACTTATCGGTTTAATAATCACATTGGCATTGAGTGACTTTACGGCTTTTAAAGAAAATTATGACGACTTGCAAAATGACGTTTTGCGTATGCACATATTGGCTAATTCCGACAGCGAACAAGACCAAAGTGTTAAATTAAAAGTCAGAGATGCGTTGCTTAAAGCAAGTGACGAGTTGTTTGAGGGTTGTAATACCCAAGAGGAATTACTTTCAAAAGCAAAAACAGCAAAAGCAAAAATAACAGAGATTGCAAATAAAGTATTGAAAGAAAACGGTTTTGATTATACGGCAACGGTTGAAGTTGTTAATATGCACTTTGACGACAGAGTATATGAAGATATAACAATGCCGGCAGGGGAATATGAAGCTCTCCGCATTACTTTAGGTGAGGCAAGCGGTCATAATTGGTGGTGTGTAATGTATCCGCCCTTGTGTTTGCCTTATGCTTTTGGGGAAAATGAAATGGATATACAATATTTTACCGCCGAAGAAGTGGATATCCTCAAAAAACCGCAAAAATATCACGCCAAATTTAAATTCTTAGAGATTTTAAGGAAATACGGAATAGTGGATTAGTTATATAAACCTTTTTTCTGACATAGACTTGTACAAACAGCTTGTATTAGGTGGTATTTAATGTTAGAAAAAACAGTTTCTTTACTTTGGGGTATTCCGACACTGATTATTATGCTTTCGGCAGGACTTTTTATAACAATAAAAATAAAAGCCTCTCAATTTAAAGCAAAAACAATTTTTAATAATACAGTTAAAAGTCTGTTCAAAAAAGATAATGCGGAGAACGGTATAAATCAGTTTCAAGCTGTTTCCGTTGCTCTTGCGGCAACTATGGGAACAGGAAATATAATCGGTGTTGCTTCGGCTATTGCAATCGGCGGTGCAGGTTCAATATTCTGGATGTGGATAAGTGCGATTATGGGAATGGCTTTGGTTTACGCCGAAAATGTTCTCTCAATAAAATTCCGCCGAAAAGAACACGGCGAAACAATCGGCGGAGCGTTTGCTTATTTAAAATACGGTGTTAAAAATAAAATTTTGGCGATATTCTTTGCTGTTTGTTGTGTTCTGACTTCTTTCGGAATGGGTTGTATGGCACAATCCAATTCGGCGGCATTATCTTTAAAAAGCTTAGGTATATCAACAAATATAAGCGGAATAGTCATTGCTTTGTGTGTGGGTATTATAATATTGGGCGGAGTAAAAAGAGTGGGTCATTTTGCCTCACTCTTAGTGCCGTTTCTCTCTCTTGCGTATATTGTTGTTTCTCTTGTTATAATTCTTACATATAAAGAAAAAATCCCCGCTGTCTTTGCGGCGATTTTCAAAGGTGCTTTCGGTTTTAATGAGGTAACAGGCGGATTTTCGGGGTATATCTTAGCTCAAAGTATTAATGTAGGTTTAAGGCGAGGGGTATTTTCTAACGAGGCAGGTTTAGGCACTTCCGCCTTAATGCACAAAGACGTTAACTCCGAAAACGCAGAGTTACAAGGTCAATGGGGAATAGTAGAGATTTTTATAGACACTATTCTCTGTTGTACTCTGACTGCTTTGGTTTTACTCTGCACAGGAGTAAGCGGAACAGACACAAGTAATTTGGTAATAGATGCTTTTTCAACAGTTTTAGGTGATTATGCAAAGGTATTTATATCTGTATCCATAACACTTTTCGCTTTTGCCACTCTGATAAGTTGGGGATATTGCGGTGCGGGTGCGGCAAATTTTTTAGGCGGCAAAAAAGCATCTTCTTTTTATAAGATATTATTCGCTGTATCAATATTTATCGGTGCTGTTGGAAATGCGGCAAAGGTATGGTTACTATCTGATATTTTCAATATACTTATGCTTTTTCCTAATCTTTTCGGGATAATATATCTCTCTAAACATCTCAAAGCAATCCGAAAAAATTAGTGTTTTCGGTATTTCGCAATGTCAAAACGAATTTCTCTTGTTATAACTTCCAACATATCCGTTGCAATTTCAAATAATTCATTAATAGTTTCGGTGTTTATATCAACGGGAATATCGGCAGGATACCTTGTTTCAATATAGTATCTGTTGAGTTTTGCAGAGGGTGAAATCCATTTTTTAAAAGCTTGTTCATTTTGAGAAGCCTGTTTGCAAAGCCAAGTGAGGTTATGTCCGTCATAGAGTTTATTGCGTTTAAAAAGCAAATATCCTTTTAATGCCTTTTCAATACACTGTTGGCAATGAAAAGCAGTAATAGGATATAATCTCTCATCATCATAGAGTTTTTTAGCGGTCAGAAAGTCAAGATTAGCCTGAAAAAGCCAATCAAAATAGCGGTGACTGTCGCTTGGATTATCTCTTCTCACTCTGCACCTCCGTAAAGAACAGCTCCTGTTTGCTTAATCTTCCAAGCAAAAGCACCGTGTTCTTTGCTTAAGCGTTCCCAATCGGCGGTATTATACAAAATAAGGTCAAAATTAATATCACAATCTATCTGCATATATAACTGTTCTTCTGTTTGAGAAACATTATCTGTTTCAACAACAACACACAGTTTAAAACTTTGAAGTCCTCCTTGAACATCAATTTTTTTACTTATCAGTATAATTTTTTTAACGTCGGCATTGTTGAGTATTTCCTCAACAACAATATTTATATTATCCATTTTTTCCTTAATATTTTTTACAATTTGAAGATGTTTTCACCTAATATTTCTTCTGCAATTTTAAAATGATTACAGCCGAAAAAAACTTTTTTTGCAGAAAGAGGAGAGGGGTGAGAGGCAGTAAGTACTATATGTTGAGGGTTGGTTATGTCGTCTTTATAGTCTATGGCATTATTGCCCCAAAGCATAAATATTATACCCTCTTTACGTTCATTTAATCTTTTGATAATCTCTAAAGTGAAATCTCGCCATAAAATTCTGTGGGAGTTTGGTTGCCCTGCTCTGACAGTTAAAGCGGTATTAAGCAAAAACACCCCGTTTTTTGCCCAAGGTGTTAAATCTCCGTTTTTAGCGGAGATATTACTTTCTTTAAAGATATTTTTCAAAGAACGCGGTATTGCAATATCGTCATTGACGGAAAAAGCTAATCCGTTAGCTTGATTCGGTCTGTAATAAGGGTCTTGTCCTAAAATTACAACTTTGACTTCATCAAAAGCTGTTAATTCAAATGCTTTAAATACCTCTTTTCGGGGCGGATATATTGTGTAATTTGAGTATTCATAATCCAATTTTTCAATAATAAGCGGCAACCCCGAGGGCATTATCCATTTATTTATTTCCATTACGCAACTCTTTAAAAAATCCTTTAATCAAAGAAGAACATTCTTCTTCCATAATACCGCCGTAGATATTCGGCGGGTTATTATATTTTTTTTCAATTTCAAATTTACTGAAAGCACCGTTTTCATAATCATATGCACCGAAATAGATATTGCTGATTCTTGATAAAAACAATGCACCCGCACACATTAAACAGGGTTCAAGGGTAATGTAAATATCCGCCCCTGTGAGATATTTTGACTGTAAATCGCCGATGTAATGTGCCTCGTTAATTGCAAGTATTTCAGCGTGTAAAGTCGCATTGTTGCTGCTTTCGATATTGTTATATCCCGATGCAATAATTTTTTCGTCTTTGACAATAACTGCCGCAACAGGTACTTCTTTTAAATAAAAATATTCAGAGGCAATTTTCAAAGCATATTCCATATATTTATTGTTCATAATTGCTAAATTAAACCTTTAACTGCATCCGTAATCCTTTGAGCAACAAATGGATTATTCATTGTATATAAATGTATACCGTCAACACCGTTTGCAATAAGGTCTGTAATTTGGTCAACAGCATAGTTAATGCCGGCTGTTATAAGTGCATCTTTGTCATTACCGAATTTTTGTAATACTTTAGAGAATTTGGCGGGGAAACTTGCACCGCAAAGAGTAATCATATGTTCAATGGAATTTTTATTGGTTACAGGCATAATTCCGGCTTCAACGGGGATATTAATACCTACTTGTCTTATTCTGTTCAGAAAATCATAAAAGCAATTATTATCAAAAAAAAGTTGTGTGATAAGACCGGAACACCCGGAATCAACTTTGCGTTTGAGATTTTCAATATCTTTTTCGGGTGAAGTTGCCTCAAGGTGTGTTTCCGGATAACAAGCACCCATAACATTAAAACTCGGATATTTCTGTTTTATAAACGAAACAAGGTCGCTTGCATAGGTGAAATCGTTTTTTGTAGGTGAACCGTCTGAGGGTTTATCTCCACGCAAAGCAAGAACCTTTGTAATATCATTGCTTTTCATTTCCTCCAAAAGACCCGAAACTTCACTTTTGGAAAAATTAACACAAGGCAAGTGAACAACAGGTTCAATGCCGTATTCTTTTATTTTTGCCGCAACTTTAATTGTGTGACCGGCAAGATTACCGTTATTCCCCCCTGCCCCCAAAGTAACGCTGATAAAATCGGGGTTTAAATCCTTTAATTGTTCTAAGGTGTTATAAATAACCTCAACAGGACTTGTCTTTTTCGGAGGGAAAACTTCAAAACTATATGCTGTTTTCTTTTTTTCCATAAAAATTTTTTTAAACATCCTTTGTATATTATTAAGACGTAACGAAAGTTGTTGCGGATTAATATTATATCAATACAAAAAAAGTCACAGAACCAACTGAAACCATAAGGTTCTGTACTTATTATTTTATCGCCGTTTTTTATTTCCCTTGCCCTCGGCACGGCGGCGATATTCACCTAATTTTTCTTCAGTTCCTTTGGTGAATTTTTTAAGCATATCTTCAAAATTCTGTTGCGGCGGTGTATTAACTGCGGCGACAGCTTGTTTTATACTCAAAGTAATTTTCTTTTGGGCGTTAAATCCTAAATACTTAACGTTGACTTTCTGCCCCTCTTTAACAAATTCGTTAATATCTTTAATAAAACCTTCTGCAATTTCAGATATATGCACCATACCCGAAACAGATTTTTTCTTAGTTTCAGGTGTAAAAGGGATTTGTCCCCCCTTTTCATTAAGGGGAAAAAGTTCAACAAACACACCGAATTGTGTAATTCCTGTAATTATGCCTTCGTAAACTTCGCCGACTATGTAATCCATTACATTAAACCTCTATTTGTTTTTATCAATAAATCTTATTTCGTTAGGATAACTGTAGCCCTGTTGAAAAGCTTTATTTTCCTTGTATTTACCGCTTTCATCGTCATCCTGACTTTTAAACTCTTCATATTTTATTTGCAATTCTTCAAGTTCCTGTTGTTTAACATTTAATTCTGCTTGTTGTTCTTTCATAACATCATTTTCGGCAGATATATTAAACAGTAACAAAGCACTCACACCTGCAAAGAGGAGTATTAATGTTACTATCAAAACATTTTTTCTTAAAGATGCAAAAAATTGTTTTAAATATTCCATTTTTTAATCCACATCGTAATTTTTAAATAAGTATGTGTATTATATAATAAACTTAAGCTTTTTGCAAGAAAAATTTATAAATTTTTGTGAAAAATAAAACAATCTTTCTGAAAAGCCCTGTCACTATTTCACCGATTGAGCAGTAGTATATTAAAAAGCCCCATATCGCACCGAAACAATAGATAAATCTGAATTGTCCTTTAACAAATATACTCATAAAACAAAGCATTATCACCGAACAGACAAAAAGAAAAATTATATCCTCTATTGCTGTTGCAATTATTCCCAACTTGTCCTTGTGCGGAATTACAATACGAACGGTGCGGAATATATCAAAGAATATCCCCAACGGTAAACCCACAAGGCAAGAGGCTAAAAAAATCCTTGTTTCTTCATTCAGAGTATAAAAGCTCTCTGTTATATTCATTTAAACAATTTCCCCAAAAATGTCAAAGGTGATTTGACTTCGCTGTTACCGTAAACAATGGCATTAATTTCACCCTCTATAATCATATCACCTGTTTCAATACTCATACTGTTTATATGCAACCCTTTACCCTGAATTGAGAGTTCTCCTAATTTTGTAAACAGCCGCACGTCTCTTTCGTCAAAACAATCGACCTCTGTTATTCCCGATAACGTTAATTTTTTTTTGCTTTCTAAAATTAAATCCTGCATTTTATTCGTCCTCCGATTTGTAATACTACAGTATATTAAGAGAAACATAAGTTTATTACTTAAATTTTTATTCGACAAAATTTAATATTTCCAAGTGATATAATTTTAAAAAATACAAGAGATTATTGATTTTACGATAATATTTCAAAGAATTTTATAATATGGCAATTTATTGCTGTAACAGGCAATTTGTTACCTAAAAGGAGGAAAATATGTTATTTCAACAGAGAGAAAAGGTAGTTAACAGAGTGTTGGAGATACCTATTGAATTAGTTAAACCCAACCCCCATAATCCGAGGACAAGCTTTGACGAAGAGGAGTTGTCGGGTCTTGCGGAAAGTATTCGCCAAAACGGATTATTACAACCTCTTACCGTTCGCCGAAAAGATGATTGCACTTATGAATTAATCGCCGGCGAACGCAGATTAAGAGCTGTGCGTATGTTGGGATTGGAAACAATATCTTGCATAGTTGTGGATATGTCTGATAAAAATGCGTCTATTATGGCTTTGGTTGAGAATATTCAACGAAAAGATTTGTCATTTTTTGATGAAGCACTTGCACTTCAGGAATTAATAGATGTTTACGGTTTAACCCAAGAAGATACGGCAATAAAATTAGGGTTTGTTCAAAGCACCGTTGCAAATAAATTAAGGCTTTTAAAGCTGACAGACGAAGAACGCTCGCTTATTGTTGCCGCAAGACTGACCGAACGTCACGCAAGAGCATTGCTCAGACTTAAAAACACAGAGGAACGCTTAATTATTTTAAAACAAATTATCAAACAGAAATTAAACGTTGAAAAATCCGAGAGGTTGATTGATAATTTTCTTACAAAACAGAAAATCAAAGCAGATTTTGCAAAGAAAGCAAGCCTTTTCAAAGATGTCAGATTGTTTATTAATACCATAAACAAAGCCGTTGACACTATGAAAGCCGTGGGTATTCCGGCAAATTCCACAAAAATACAAAATGAAAACAGTATTGAATACCGTATAATAATTCCTTTAGAAAAAGTTGCGAAAAAAGCTTGACAAGCATTTTTTATCGTGATATAATCCTTATCGTGTTTTCAAAACTATGTTAGCTAACCGCTGGCAGAGTAATATATATAAGTAATCAGACTGTGCATATCAACTAATCGGGTCTGTGTAAAACTTGAAAGGATTATAATAATGGCTAAATGTGATATTTGCGGAAAAGGTGTAACTTTCGGAATAAAAGTTTCCCACTCCCACAGAAGAACCAATCGTACTTGGAAACCTAATGTTCAGAGGATTAAAACTGTTATTAACGGTACTCCTCAACATATTTACGCTTGCACAAGATGTATGCGTAATCAAAACAAACAACAGAGCAGCAACCAAGCGACTGTCTAATACCTTGCTGTTTAAATTTAAATAAGGCTTGAAATACTTCAAGCCTTTCTTCTGTTTGTGTATAATGCACAAAACAACAAATATAATGTTAGTAAAAATCTATTGTTTAAAATAGGTTTTTTCTTTTAATATCTTTTTCTTTATGCTATAATTTAAATGAATAACTATAACGGAGGTGAAAAAACACAAATGAGTAAATTAGCAATCTTTGATTTAGACGGCACAATCCTTGATACCCTTGAAGATATAAGCCGCAGTGCAAATTACGCTTTGAAAAATTTAGGCTTTCCGACTTATGAACAAGAAGAGTATAAACAATTTATCGGTAACGGGTTACATTCTCTTTGCAAAACTTCTTTAAAAGAAAATGCAACCCCCGAAAATTGTTCAAAGATGTTTGAACTTTATACAGATTATTATAATCATCATAAAATTGATAATATCAAACTTTTTGACGGACTTTTTGAACTGCTGAAAGACTTAAAATCACAGGGGTTACTTTTGGCTGTTGCGACTAATAAATCAGATTCGCTTGCAAAATCAATTGTTGAACGTATTGCCGGGGCTGGATTTTTTAATTATGTATGTGGTAGTAAAAACGAAACATATAAACCAGACCCCGGTGTTATTATAGAGATTTTGGGTGCTTTGAATATACCCAAAGAAAATGCAATAATGATAGGCGACAGCGACATTGACATAATGACTGCCGAAAATGCAAAGATACAATCTGTTTTTTGCGAATGGGGATACGGCGACAAAAATTCTTTGCCTCGTGCCGAACATTATGTTAAAAATACAGAAGAATTAAAAAAAGTTTTAGAAGAATTTATAAAATAAGAGGTAAAAATGAACTATAATATAGCAGAATTGGCTGAACGTATCAGAGGGTTGCGAGAAGATTTGGAGTATACCCCTGAATATGTTGCAGAAAAATTAAATATTTCTATTGATGAATATAATGAAATTGAAAAGGGTAAAGATATTTCCATTACCCTCATTAATTCCATTGCCGACTGTTTCGGCATTGATTTTGTTACACTTTTAACAGGTGACACCCCCAAACTTAAAAATTACAGCGTTGTGAGAAATGGTAAAGGTTTACCTGTAAATCGCCGCAGCGGCTTTGACTATCAAGATATGGCATATCTTTTTAACGGCAAAAATATTTTACCTGTAATGGTTACTGCTCCCGAAAATGACGACACTCAACCTATCGCCCTTTCTTCTCACGACGGTCATGAATTTGATTTAATCCTTGAGGGTACTCTGAAAATTACTGTTGACGGGCATATTGAAATTCTGCAAAAAGGTGATGCAATTTATTATAACAGTGCAAAACCTCACGGAATGGTTGCCTTACACGGAGAATGTAAATTTTTAGCTGTGCTTTGTAAAGGAGATAAATAAATATGTATGATTTAAATAAATTTAATGAACAGTTCGTTGTTGAGAGTTACGACGAACAGGGTGTTTTGACTGAATTTTCCCCGAATTTAAAAGATAATTTCAACTTTGCTTATGATGTTGTTGACGAGATTGCAAAAATTGCTCCCGACAAACAGGCGTTGATATGGATAGGTAATGACGGTGAAGAAAAATTCTTTACCTATAAAGATTTAAGTGAAAAATCCAACCAAATTGCACATATGTTTTTAGAACACGGTGTTAAAAAAGGTGATATGTTCGTTGTTGTTTTAAAACGTCATTGGCAGATTTGGGTGACTGTTCTTGCTCTTGAAAAAATAGGGGCTGTGCTTATCCCTGCAACCAACCAACTCCAACCCAAAGACTATGTTTACAGATTTAAATCCGGCAATGTTAAATATGTTGTTGCAACACCCGATAATAACACTCCTCAGCATATGGAAGATGCTTTAAAAGAATATGACGGCATTAAGGAAAAATTTGTTGTAAAGGGTGCAAGGGACGGTTGGATAGATTTCGATACCGAATTTGAAAAATATCCTAAAGATTTTGAAAGAATTGAAAACAAAACAAGTGACGTTTCTCTTGCGTTTTTCTCTTCCGGAACAACAGGCTATCCCAAACTCGTTACTCATTCCCACGACTATTCCGTTGCTCATCTCCTTACTGCTAAACATTGGCATAACGCTAAGTCCCATTCTATCCATTTGACAATATCCGAAAGCGGTTGGGGGAAATTTTTCTGGGGTAAAATCTTCGGCGAATTTTTAATGGGGAGTACAGTTTTCGCATATGATTTTGATAGATTTGACAGTCTTAAACTCCTTGAATATATCAGTAAATATAAAGTAACCTCTCTTTGCTGTCCTCCCACTATGCTTAATATGTTTATCAAAGGCGGTTTAGATAAAAAATATCTCACTTCTGTTGAATATGTTACCACTGCTGGGGAGGCTTTAAAGCCCGATGTGTTCAACAAATTCAAAGAATTAACAGGCATTACTATTTATGAAGGTTTTGGACAAACAGAAACAGTTCTGTCAATAGGTGTGCTTGTGGGACAAACCCCAAAACCCGGTTCAATGGGGAAACCTGTTCCGCTGTATAATCTTGATATAGTAGATACTGACGGCAACTCTGTTCCCAGAGGTGAAACAGGTGAAATTGTTATCCGAATGAAAGATAAAAACCCGGGGTTGTTTCTTGAATATTACGGTAATGATGATGCTACTGCCGAAACTAAAAAAGACGGAATTTACCACACAGGCGACACCGCTTGGGAAGATACAGACGGTTATTATTGGTATGTGGGACGTACAGATGACGTTATAAAAGCCAGCGGTTATCGTATAGGTCCTGTTGAGATTGAGGCAGTTCTCGCCGAACACCCTGCAGTATATGAAGTTGCGGTTGTTCCCGCACCTGACCCTGTAAGAGGACAAGTTGTCCGTGCAGTTATAGTTCCCACAGAAGAATACAAAGAAAAAATCCAAGACCCCGACTTCAAAACCGCTCTTATCAAAGAGCTTCAAACCCACGTCAAAAACCAAACTGCCCCCTACAAATATCCACGCATTATAGACTTCATTGACGCTCTCCCCAAAACTATCTCCGGCAAAATTCAACGCAATTTAGTCCGATAATTTCTTTTTTCTCTTAGTTGCAGGGTCGGCAACTATCGAAGTTCCCTAGTTCTTTTCATAGTTGGCACTCTTCAGGCTTTGGTTTAACTGTATATAAAAATCCCCTTTTTCAAAGGGGATTTTTTAAGCTTACTGTGTCGGATATTTATTATTTTAAGAGAGTGGAGAGAATTTTTATATATTTA
>JAISIJ010000193.1 GCA_031262245.1 Oscillospiraceae bacterium
TTTCCGAACCGCATTCTATCGCAAATTTAAAATCGGCAATAGTGTGAAAACTTAAATCCTCATTAGTTTTGTCATACGTTTCATAAATTATTTTCATATTGCTATCCTTTATTATATAATTTTTAAATTCAGGTGCATCTACATCAACTCAAAAACTATACTGTTCTGTCAACCACTTCAACCTTAGTAATTATATCTCTGAGCTTGTCACTGCCAATGGTATATTCGAGAGCTTCATCAGCAGTTTTATAATATTTATCATTGTTTTCGTCCCATAATGTATGACTTTCGGGATTATAAAACTCACCATCTTTTTCATAACAACATTCACAAACTAATATTTCAATTTCGTGAGTATCGGGATTTTCCATATTAGCAAAAATTCCCCACATTTTTCCTGCCCAAATAAAATTAACTTCTGTTCCTTGTTTAACACTGAATTTAAAATCGCTTATTGATTCAAAATCACTTTCCGTATTGTCACATATTGTGAGTTTCGACAAATCAACATTATTTTCCGAAATAAGCTTTTTAAACCTCTCAACATCTTTGATATCATTCTTTTTAATAAAATCATCTATTTCAGTTTCTGTAAATTTTTTCATATTGCTATCCTTTGTTATATAATTTTTAAATTCAGGTACATCTTCATAATAATTTATTTGTGGTTGTTGTTTAGGAACACCCTCGCTCCAATCTATCCGATGATCGTGAGGATTAGAATGTTTTTTAGGATTTCCGTGATCGGTCATATGCCTCTCCATCTCTGCTCTTCCATCTTGACCTATTTTAGTATATACCAAATATTCACTTTTTTTATTTTTTATTGAAGTTTCTTTAATCTCCCCGATTTTCCCAAGATATCTGCCATCTCTCGGCTTATTCGGACTTGGTCGCCAATCTCCACCGAATGCACTTCCGCTGCCCTTGGTAACATAACCATATTTAACAACCATCTGTCTGTTTTCTGTATTAGTAACATAACCGCCATACTTAATAACAATATCGCTGTTTTTCGGCAAAGGCTTTTTGCCGATAATATAATCATACGCTTTTGACGGCACAAATTCTTCTTTATCGTCATCCATATGTTGCCAATTACTTAAATCATAATCGACGAAAATAATATTTCCTTGCATTTCCTCAAAAGGTTTATGATAACAAATAATTTTTTCAGGCTCAATTCGCCGAAGCATTTCATTATATCCTTTTAAGAAAAATTCTTTTTGTTCGCTGTGATTATTATGCTCAGAAACCATATATGTTGAAACTGCAACAACCGACCCTTTCGGTATACCCTCAAAACAAAAATCAAATGTATTTTCGTTCCCCCAATTAACTGTCGGCACTACACGCACCCCTTTTTCAGCAAGATATGCCCCGACATATCTGTTACGAAATGTATTGTATAACTGAATTATCGGATTCATTTCAATATACATACTGAAATCAGGTGTTAAAACCGCTTTGTAATTTTTCAAACGTTCAACATAAGCCTCAGGATTATCCCATATTTTGTTAAATTTATAGTCATAAAGAAAAAAATGAACCATTCTTTCATAATGTGTAGTATCATTTTTTGACTTATCAAATCCGATAAGTCTTAAATTTTCAAACTCACTGTCGTCAAACTCAGCTTTCAGAATAATAGGAATTTGCCATTCTCCTGTTCCCGCAAAATTATTCCTTAAAAACAAAGGACTTGTTCGATAATTATAATTTTCTAAAGTCATTTTGACCTCCTGCTTTAATATAAAAAGATTATTATTTACTTAATACATTAAATCCAGGTAAAAGTTGCACTTTTGTGTGCAACTTCTTAAAAATTATTTTACAGTGATTTACAATTTTTTGAATTTTATTCCCTGCATACTCATTCACCTCAGATACAAAAAAGTCAATTTCTGTTCTCTGCACCCTGTTCCCTGTCAACTCGTTCTCTGAATACCCAAAACTTGTTCAACACAAAATTAAGCGGAATCGTAATAAGCAAATTAATCGCAGGTGCTATATACTCATCAATATGCAAAACCTCTACCTGAAAAGATAAAATTCCCATACCAAGCACCAAACTGAACGCATACGTCCCATATGACTTCAAAAGTCCCCTAAAACTCGCCTTGCCGCCGAAAACAAAACGATTGTTTAAAAAATATGAGCACAACGTTCCCATTACAAAACCAAGGGTATACCCCACAAGATATAAAGCTTTATCCCAATAAACAAAAAGATACGTTATACCGTAACCCACAACAGTATTCACTACACCCACAAGCCCAAACTTGATAAACTGTTCAAACTTACAATACAACGTCTTAATTAATTTTTTCATATTTAATAATAATCTCACTCATAAAGTCGAGCATATCCTCAGTCATTCCGGGATAAACTCCTATCCAAAAACTGTCGTTCATAACTCTGTCTGTATCAATAAGTCCACCCGAAACTCTATATTCTACACCGTCACAAGCCGGGTGTCTTGTTAAATTCCCGGCAAAAAGATTACGGGTTTGCACCTTATTTTCTTCAAGTTTTTTCACAAGAGCATTGCGATTACCCCTTGTCACGGTAATGATAAACCCAAACGGAGACGGCTCGGCATTTTCAATTATTTTCGGCAGAATAAGTTCTGTGTTTTGCAAATTATTGTATAGCCGTTTAAAATTACTCTGCCTTTTTTTTGTAAAATCATCGAGTTTATCAACCTGTGCAACACCGATTGCCGCCATAGGGTCAGTCATTTTAAGATTATACCCGAACCTGCCGTATACATATTTATGGTCATATCCGAAAGGCAAAGTGCCGTCTTGTCGGTTAAATCTGTTACCGCAGACATTATCTGTTCCGCTCGGACAAACACAATCTCTGCCCCAATCTCTAAGCGATAACGAAATTTTATGCAGCAGGCTGTTATTCGTATAAACCGCACCGCCCTCGCCTGTAGTCATATGGTGAGCAGGGTAAAAAGAGGACGTGCCTATGTCGCCGATAGTGCCGGTAAACTTTCCGCCGACCTTGCTGCCTAAAGCGTCGCAGTTGTCCTCTATAAGCCAGAGATTATGCTTTTCGCAGAATTTTTTTACAACGTTAATATCAAACGGCAAACCCAAAGTATGAGCAATAAACACAGCTTTTGTCTTATCAGACATTGCATTTTCGAGTTTTGAAATATCGATATTATAATAAGGAATTTTAACATCAACAAACACCGGCACAGCACCTGACTGCACAATAGGTGCAACGGTTGTGGGAAAACCACAGGCAACGGTGATAACTTCGTCGCCTTTGCCTATATGTCTGTCGCCGAGTTCTTTATCACAGAGGGTCATAAATGCAAGCAAGTTCGCCGAAGAACCCGAGTTAACGAGTTCGCAGTATTTTATTCCCAAGTACTGCGAGAATTTCTCTGTAAATTCATCACAGAATCTACCTGACGTGAGCCAAAATTCGAGTGCGGAATCTACGAGGTTAACGAGTTCATTTTCGTCATAAACTCTGCCTGCATAGCGGATAGGGTCGCCGATTTTCCATTCGGTTTTTTGGTTTTGTTGTTCTTGATAATATTGTCGTATGCTGTTTAATATGTCTTGCTTTGTCATAGCGTTTTTATTCCTTTTTTTGCCAAGAAAAATTACTTGAATGAAGATATTTTTGAAGTTTTGTAAATCTATGCTTTAGTCAATAGATTTGAATTTCTCAATCCTTGTCTTTCCCAAGAAAAAATTACTTGAATGAAAATATTTTTAAAATTTTCTAAAATATTTTAAAAATTTTGTAAAATTTCTCAATAACTAACTCGCTTTACATTATTCACCAGTAGCGGCAGAAAAGTTGCAATTTCACATTTATCAATTTACAATAAGAATTTGATATCAGTCCTGCCCGAACAAGAATTTTAAGAATTTAAGAAACCGCCTATGCAGGGTGAAAAATTATTTGATTCTAAAATATCTTTAAAATTTTGTAA
The DNA here is from genome assembly GCA_031262245.1 of Oscillospiraceae bacterium. Classification (GTDB taxonomy): domain Bacteria; phylum Bacillota; class Clostridia; order Oscillospirales; family Ruminococcaceae; genus BNZF01. The sequence continues at coordinate 3,968 of JAISIJ010000193.1, forward strand.
AGTTTCTCAATAACTAACAACTTTACAATATTCAGTAGCAACAGCAAGAAAGCAGCAACTTCACATCTATCAATTTACAATAAGAATTTGATGTCAGCCCTGCCCGGACAAGAATTTTAAGAATTTAAGAAACCGCCTATGCAGGGTGAAAAATTATTTGATTCTAAAATATCTTTAAAATTTTGTAAAATTTTCTTAACAACTAACAACTTTACATTATTCACCAGTAGCGGCAGAAAAGTTGCAATTTCACATTTATCAATTTACAATAAGAATTTGATATCAGTCCTGCCTGAACAAGAATTTTAAGGATTTAAGTGATTCTATGCAGGGTGGTGGGGGTTAAGGAAAAGAGGGGTCCAAGGGGAGAAAAACCTTAGGGGGAGGGGGACTGCAGACTAACCTTGCAGGAAAGGGAGGTGCGAACAGCACAAGGCTGTGGC
>JAISIJ010000222.1 GCA_031262245.1 Oscillospiraceae bacterium
GGAGCATTGCTCCTCTTTTTTAGTGGCTAGTGATTAGTGGCTAGTGGTTAGTTTCAAGCGGTGAAGTTTTTGCCGTTCATACCGAAGAGGTTGCAAAGGGGAAAAGCCTGCCATCTACATACTAATCACTAACCACTAAAAAAGTGAGCCGAAATGGCTCACTTTTTGTTTTTTCTTTGAATTAATACGGTGATAATGCTGAAAATCAATCCTGCAATCGGAAATACAATCCATGAAATTCCCCAATCGTTGGTTAAAAAACTCCAAAGTAAAAATATTACTAAGATACAAGACCAATAGATTGAGGATACAGCCTCAAGCAAGCCGTAATTACTTTTGTCGTATCCATCGTAATTGCCTTTGCCGTATCCGCCGTAATTGTTTTTGTCGTATCCGTCGTAATTGCCTTTGCCGTATCCGCCGTAATTGCCTTTGCCTAACAATATCTCAAAGGCTTCTTTTTTTACTCCGGCGGTGACGAACAAATACGTTGCCGCACCTACTGAAAAAAACAAAATCGACGGCATTGCAGTTTCGGTTAAAATATCAAGTCCGAAAGAATCAGCCAAAATTATTCCGATAACCGACAGCAAAATAAGTCCTACTCCTGCGGCAATTTTCAGGGCAAAAATTGAGGTGTAATTTTCGTGTGCCTGACTGTATTCGGCTTTCGTGACAGGGTCTGTGAGGATAACTTCTTTTTCCCAATTTTCATATTTTTCGGAACGAATACCGAAAATAATGAACACGGGAACAGCTGCTATAATGCAAAGGAACATAAAAGTTACGCCTATTCCGCTTGCCGCATCATCGGTTATTAAATCGGTATGTTCGCCTAATGCGGCGATAAAAACAAGTACAGAAACTCCGAAAAGTATGAGCCACACACCAAAACCTATTGCTTTTCCGAGTTTTATTTTTTCCGCAAAAAATTCGTCCGCATCTTCTTTTGAAATGGTTTTATGATTTTTGAATTTTTGAGCATGTGCGGAATTTTCTTTGATTTTAAATTCGGATGAAATCTCGTCGATACTTCCGAAATCGGATATAACTCTGCCCACAGCCTCGTTTTCGGATATACCCTGTTGTTTAAGTGCGGCATATTTTTCTTTCATATTGCAAAGCATTTCGCTCTTAAGCCGCAGCAAATCTTCCGTCTGCTCGTAAGCGGCAAAGACATTGTCGAGATAGGTTGTAATCGTTTCCATTATATGTTTCTCCTTTAGAAATTTGATTTTTATTATATGTTTTTCTTTATAACAATTCCACTTGACATTTACACAATTTGTGTTTTGTAAATTAATTTAATCAGCAACAAAATGCGTCGGCAAAGTGTTTTCCTATTGGATTTGTTTGTAAATTGCCGTAACTGCACGCAAAACACGGCGGCAAAGTAACTGTTCCTACCGGATTGAAATTACTGGAATTGTACTACGAATTTGGATATTACTTCGTTGGTTTTTTCCCATTCGGCACATTTGTCGAGATAATAATTTCTGCCCGATTCCGTCAAATTATAATAAGTTCGCTTGCCGCCGCCGGAAGAACTGCCCGCATAGCTCCTGAGATAACCCGATTTTTCAAGTCTGCCGAATGCCGAATATAATGTGGTATCTTTCATCGTATACTCGCCGCCGGACATTTCTGTTATTTTTTTCGATATTTCATAGCCGTAGCTGTCGTTTTCAAGCAAAACACGCAGTATTATCACATCGGTATACCCTCGAATTACATCGCCGGAAATTACTATTGAATTCATTATGTTCCTTTCATTATTATTACGTCAGAAGTATTTCATCACAAGTATTACGTCTGTCGTATATATATTATAGCATAAAAATTTCGTTTTGTCAAGTGGTTTTTAAAATTTATTTTTTAAAAAGGAGTTTTTTAATCTCGGACGATAGTGCAGAGCACAGAACACAGAACCTGTGTCCGTGACCTGTGTCCGCGACCTTTGTCCGTGACCTGTGTCCGTGACCTATGTGTTCCCGACCCGACTGCTCGCAAAACGAGCACGTTGTCGTATAAAGTTTCATTCCTCCATTTAGTGTGAATAAACACTTGACAAATGTGGAAAAGTGTGTTATAATGGTATTATAAGGAATTTTTTATTCAAAATAAAGGAGAAAAAATTATGTTATTTAAGAGAATCTCAGCGTTAGGCGTAGTATTAGTGCTTTTATTTCTTGCCGGGTGTCAGAAAGAAAATACGAAAACCGCAGATTCGCCGGAAACCACTATGCCTATAAGTTATCATACCCTACCTGTGCCCGAAGATGGTTGGAACGGAGAAGAAGCAATTAAGACTTTTTACCTGTTTGGACATCAATTTTCTGAAAATTTCACCATTGAAAGTTTGGGCGAGGAATATACAATTAACAAAAAAGAATCAACAATACTTGATAGCGGAGTTTGTTTTATTTATCTAAACCATAACAAAGATTTTTTAAATTATTTCGTCTTGGAATATAGAAATATAAAATCGTTTGATGAAGTATATGACAAAAATCCACGTGGAGTAACTATAAATATTGACGACATTCCCGAACTGTTTAACAGCAATAAAATTATATTTAATGGCATTAAATTAGGTGCATCAAAAGAAGAAGTCGAAACTGCTTTCGGCACGCCTACAAGTGGAGATAACAGAACAATCTGCTATTCCGATAAAGCCAAACCCGATAGAAATTGTTTAGGTTTTTATTTTGATGAATCAGGAAAATTTTATGCTTTTAGTATAATAATAAATTAAAATTTAAGGAGAAATACATTATGAAAAATCATTAAAAATTTATAAGAAAATTTTTGGCGAAGAAGATACTAATGTTGCTATTGGTTATAAAGCTATTGGTAGTACTTATTCAGATAAAAATGAATATGATAAGGCATTAGATTATTGTTTTAAAGCATTAGAAATATTGAAAAAATTTTTATATGAGGAAGATTACGATACAAAATATACATATATGTATATACAAATTGAACATGCATTAAGAGTTACCATGATGGCGAAGCTGTTGTTCATGTAAACAATTTGCATCAACATTGTAATACGTATTGTACCGGATATAACCGTGGAAGCCAAATTGCTAAAACTTTGACATTTGGTGGTGGTCATTATCAAGGATTTATTTCTTCTACAACATACGGTTATTATGATGAATGGAGAACCAGAACACGAACATCATCGTGGACAGCTTGGCAAGACACAAAAAATTCAGGTTGGACAGATTCAAACTTACTCGGAACACAAACAGTTTATAGATATATACCAAAGTAATTTAATTAACCATATAAACTGTAAAAGGCATTAGAAGATGGATACTGTTTAAATTTAAACAGTATCCATCTAATTTAAATACGAAATATTATTATAAAAAAATAAATTACTCAGGAGGATTATTATGAAGAAATTAAAAACTACATTTGGCGGTTACTTCTCATTTCATTTACAATGTGATACTGATTTTGGTGAAATTTTTGGTGATTCAAACAAACTTGGGTTTAATGAAGTTTTTGATAAAATGAATGAAAATCAAAAACAGACTTTTGCTCATGAATTTATTCACTATTTGCAGAATATA